>JBGOXH010000132.1:0-7583 GCA_041479075.1 Bacteroidia bacterium
CCGGTTTTCCGCGCATTGAAACTAGGTTATCCGGACAAAGTCCGTGGCAGTTCAACAATTATTAATACTGAATCAGCTCCGCATGCTGAAACAGTTGAATTTGCATTTCCTGCCCGCGATAATATGCCAAAACTGGCTCTCCCTCCGGTGAAAGTTCACTGGTATGACGGAGGATTGCTTCCGAATCTGTCGGATCTTCTTCCTGAGGGAGAGAACCTTATGAAAGACGGACTGGGTGGTTGCCTCTTTATTGGGTCAAAAGATACCCTCATGTGTGGTTGTGGCGGCTATAATGCCCGGCTCCTTTCAGGCCATGTACCAAATGTCTCTCCGTATCTGCGGCGAATTCCGGGTGGTGATGTGTTTTATCCCGACGGGCCTCATGAACAGGACTGGATAAGGGCATGTAAAGAGTCACCTGAAAACAGGACAGAATCGACATCAAACTTTGCATATTCCGGTCCCTTCAATGAAATGGTTTTGCTGGGAGTACTTGCAATCAGGTTACAGTCATTGAATAAAGCTTTAAGATGGGATGGAGAAAACATGAGATTTACCAATATCTCGGAAACAGAGGAGTTAAAAATTATAACATCCGACGAATTCAAAGTGAAAGATGGACATCCAACCTTCAACCGAAAATTTGCAAGTTTCATTGCCCTGGCCAGTGCTAATGAATACATAAAGCATACATACAGAGAAGGTTGGAATTTACCCGCTATGCCCTTGTAAACCAAAAAAGGGATTAAAAAAGGTATTATGAATAGTAATTCACTGTATCTGTATTTTATCTGCCTTATTGCAACAATGGGTGGATTGATGTTTGGTTTTGATATCGGTATAATATCGGGTGCAGTTCCATTTATACAACCCTATTTCGGGTGGGATGAATTACAGTTGGGCTGGGGAGTCAGTTCACTGCTCGTTGGAGCTATAATAGGGGCTTTTAGCTCAGGGGTTCTCACGGATAAATTTGGGCGTAAGAAGATTCTTATCGCAGTTGCACTCTTTTTTGCTGTTTCATGTTCATTTACTGCTATTGCAACATCCTCTTTGGTATTTATAAGTTCTCGTCTGATAGGTGGATTAGCTGTCGGAGCAGCATCAGTATTGTCTCCCATGTATGTGGCAGAAGTTGCTCCACCAAAAAACCGTGGTACTTTGGTCGCCATATATCAATTAACAATTGTCCTTGGGATATTGTGTTCATATATAATTAATTACTCGCTGCATGAAGTTGATAATAACTGGAGATGGATGTTTGCAACCGGGATTGTACCGTCTGTACTCTTTTTTGCAGGCTTGTTCTTTATCCCGGAAAGTCCCCGATGGTTGTATAAGGCAGGACGAAGAGAAGAGTCCCTCAGAGTACTTACTAAAATTGGAGGTAAAACACTGGCAAATGCTGAGATCATTGAAATAGCCGATTCCCTGAAAGATAATTATACAAAAGGCTCTATTGAAGGGATGTTCAAGCCATCCACACGCAAAGTAATTATTATAGGAATCATTTTGGCTATTCTCGTCCAGGTAAGTGGTATAAATACAATTGTGGACTATGCCCCAAAGATTCTTCTTGCAGCCGGTGTCGAAATAAAAAATGCATTACTTCAAACCTCCCTGATTGGTCTGATCAACTTCATTTTTACATTTATCGCCATTTCATTTATTGATAAATTAGGAAGAAGACTTCTCTATCTGATAGGATCAATGGGTATGATTGTAACACTTTTGCTGATAGCCGGATCATTTTACTGGAGCATGAATGGGACGTTCACCCTGATCTGTATCATGTTGTTTATTGCTTTTTTTGCGTCATGTATCGGCCCTGTGTTCTGGACTCTTGTTTCAGAAATATTTCCCAACCAGATACGTGGTAAAGCCGTAGCCCTTGCCTCCTTCACCCAGTGGATATTCAATTTTCTAGTGGTATTGCTATTTCCCCATTTTCTTAAGTCAATTGGAGGAGCAACCACATTTCTGTTTCTGGCATTTATGTCATTTGTACAATGGCTGTTTACCTATTTATATATGCCTGAGACTAAAGGAAAATCGCTGGAGGAGATCGAGCATCTATGGAGTAAATAATTTATAAGACCTGAATTTTGATTAAGTCCTGAAGAAAATATAATATTCCACCGTATGGTTAACACTTCGAAACAAAACTTTATAAAGACAATAAATCATCAACAACCGGATAAGGTTGTTGTCGATTTCGGATCGACTGCTGTTACCGGAATCCATGTACTGATTGTTGAAAAACTTCGCGAATACTACGGACTGGAGAAAAAGCCGGTTAAAGTAATTGAGCCATATCAGATGCTTGGCGAGATAGAGACTGACCTTATAAATGCGATGAGTATAGATGTGATAGGATTGTTCTCAGCTAAAAATATGTTCGGAGTCGCGAATGAAAATTGGAAAGTTCATAAGACATTATGGGGTCAGGAAGTAATGTTTCCTGGCAATTTTAACTACACATATAATAGTAATGGTGATATATTGATGTATCCTGAAGGAGATACCTCTCAGCCACCCAGTGGAATGATGCCCAGGTCTGGTTATTTTTTTGATGCTCTCGACAGGCAACAACCTATTGATGATTCAACATTAAAGGTTGAAGACAATCTTGAGGAGTTTGGCCCTGTCACTGAGCAAGATCTGGCATACTGGAGGAATCAGGTAAATTCTATAGAGAATGATTCTAAAGCATATGTGGCATCTTTAGGAGGTACAGCACTTGGCGATATAGCACTTGTTCCAGTTGTGGGGTTAAAAAATCCGAAAGGTATTCGTGGAGTAGAAGAATGGTATATTTCAACACTGATCAGAGAGGATTTTATTAAAGAAATATTTGACAGGCAGACAGATATCGCCATTGAGAATCTGAAGCTGCTCTATGATGTTATCGGTAATAAAATTGATGTAGTCTTTACCTGCGGAACTGATTTCGGCACGCAGAATTCAACTTTTTGCTCCCCCGAAACTTTCGACAGGATGTGGTTGCCATATTATAAAAAAGTAAATGACTGGATCCACCTGAATACTAGCTGGAAAACATTCAAACACTCATGCGGGGCAGTTGAACCATTATTGAAACACTTCATTGAAGCAGGATTTGACATTATCAATCCGGTTCAGATCAATGCCTCAGGCATGGATTCACGAAAGCTTAAAAAAGAGTATGGAGATAACCTTGTTTTCTGGGGAGGAGGCGTTGATACCCAGGGAGCCTTTGCTTTTGGTACACCAGCACAGGTAAAGGAACAGGTTAAAATCCAGTGTGAAATACTTAACAATAACGGCGGATTTGTATTTAACACTGTTCATAATATCCAGGCCAATGTGCCTTTTGAGAATGTTGTAGCAATGCTGGAGGCATTAAAAGAATTATAGACCTTAATATCAAATTTTGTAAATATTTTTTAAGATGAAAAGAATAATTAGTCTGCTTATAATTTCCGCAATATTTATTCCACAATGCGGCCGAACTGAAAGAAATAAGATTCAATCTGAATTTGCTTCTGTCAGTCAGACCAGCACCGGCAAACCGGTCGGAGTGGTTATGACAACATATACTACAACCATGCTCGCTGACGGGAAAGATCAGACGCTTATAAGAGCCTGTTTGATCGACAGCATAAGCAGGGAGATAACTACTGCCAATGCCCCGATAACCATTTCTGTAACCGGCGATGCTAAGATCGCTGGAACAAAAAATGGCACTCCTTTAACATTGATGAAATCTGAAAACGGAACCAGATTATGGTCATCAAAAATTGTCGACGGATATTGTTCATTTATTTTTCAGGCCGGGACAAATCCTGACAAAATAAAAGTTGAGGTTAGATCTGACAGTTTGTGGCCCGGATCACATGAAATCCATACCATAAACAAAGATGTCAGGCTACTGAAACCATCAAAAGATGAGATCGTTCCTGTTACAAAAAAGATTGAAAGAAGCATTGGTGCCGATATTTCATGGCTGCCGGAAATTGAATCTCGTGGCGCAAAATTCTTTGAAAACGGGGAAGAAAAAGATATGATCAAAATCCTCGCTGATCACGGATTCAATTATATACGCCTGCGTATTTTCGTCAATCCTGAAAATGAAAAGGGATATTCACCCGTAAACGGATTCTGTGGACTTGAATACACAAAACAGATGGCAGCCAGGGCTAAAAAATATGGGATGAAGCTGTTATTGAATTTTCATTACAGTGATTACTGGGCCGATCCGCAACAGCAAAACAAACCACTGGCATGGAAAGATCTGGATTTTAATACATTAAAGGATTCGCTGAAATCATATACAAAAAGGGTTTTGATTGCGCTAAGGGACCAGGGTACACTTCCTGAAATGGTTCAGGTAGGTAATGAAATAAATCACGGATTGCTCTGGCCGGATGGACATATTGGCAACCTTGATAATCTTGCTAAACTTCTGAAAGCAGGTGTTGAAGGAGTAAGGGAAGTTGATCCATCAATCATTGTCATGATGCACATAGCACTTGGAGGACAAAACAGGGAAGCAACCTTCTGGCTTGACAATATGATTGCAAGAGGAGTTGACTTTGACATTATCGGACTATCATATTATCCAAGGTGGCATGGAACTCTCGACGATCTGAAATTCAATCTCAATACCCTGGCAAAGAGATATAAAAAAGATTTAAATGTACTTGAGTATTCCATTTTCAAAAAAGAGATTCACGATATTGTATTCAGTCTGCCTGATAACAGGGGAGAAGGAACTTTTATCTGGGAGCCGATATACAGCTTTTTCGATAAAGCAGGCAACCCGACGAAGGAGCTGGCTATTTATGATGGTCTAAGCAAACAATACTTAAATAACCAATAAAAATAATTTGGTGAGATTTAAATCAGGTGAAAGAACATTCTTTTAACTGGCGTTTTCTTATAAGCATCTCGCTCATATCAGCCATGGGGGGACTTCTTTTTGGATACGACTGGGTTGTAATCGGAGGAGCAAAACCTTTTTATGAGCCATTTTTCGGAATAACAAACAATCCATCCCTGCAAGGCTGGGCAATGAGCTGTGCACTTGCAGGTTGTTTATCAGGTGCGGTTCTTTCAGGATGGCTAAGCGACAGGTTTGGAAGAAAAAAGCTCCTTGTACTTTCTGCTGCTCTGTTTGTTATTGCTTCACTTGGAACAGGAGGTGCCGGCTCGTTTACAACCTTTGTTATTTTCAGGATAATTGGTGGTACAGGAATCGGTCTGGCTTCAAACCTTTCGCCTATGTATATAGCTGAGATAACGCCGGGCAACGTAAGGGGAAGATTTGTTTCTATAAATCAGCTTACGATAGTCATAGGAATTCTTGCTGCTCAGCTCATAAACTGGAGAATTGCCAGACCTGTTCCGGTCAATGCAACAACTTCTGACATACTTGCATCATGGAACGGACAAATGGGATGGAGGTGGATGTTTTATGCATGCACAATCCCGGCCGGTTTGTTCTTTATTTTTATGTGGTTCGTACCTGAAAGTCCGCGGTGGCTGGCAAGAGACAAGTCAAATCATCAGAAAGTAAGAAAGGTACTTGCAAAGATCGGCGGCAATGAATACGCTGATTCTGAGCTTATTTCCATTGAGGAAACTCTTAACACTACTTTAAATAAAACAGGTTTTAGTCTGTTGAAGCAACCTGGCGTACTTAAATTATTGATCTTAGGAATTGCTCTGGCTGTGTTTCAACAGTGGTGTGGAATAAATGTGATTTTCAATTATGCACAAGAGATATTCTCAAATGCAGGATATAATATTTCTGATATACTGTTTAATATTGTTATTACAGGAAGTGTAAATCTTGTTTTCACTTTTGTAGGTATGTTCACAGTAGATAAGATTGGCCGGAAAGCACTCATGCTCCTGGGAGCAGGCGGACTAGCAGGAATATTTGCAATAATAGGAAGCATGTATTTCTTCCACCTGCAGGGATTACCATTATTGATAATGGTAGTTGTTGCCATCGCCTGTTATGCAATGTCGCTGGCACCCGTAACCTGGGTTGTACTTTCCGAAATTTTCCCGAACAGGATACGTGGTTTTGCAATGTCTGTAGGAACATTTTCATTGTGGGCTGCATGTTTTATTCTTACTTACACCTTCCCGTTGCTGAATCAGGTTTTAAAAGCCTCAGGAACTTTTTGGGTGTACGGATTTATTTGTGTTCTTGGATTCTTTTTCATCTTAAAAAAGCTTCCGGAAACAAAAGGCAAATCGCTGGAAGAGATTGAGCATGAATTAACTAAAAAATAATGGTACAAAGGCGCAGGGGCACAATGACTTCAAAAAAATCTTTTAAAAATGAAAAAATATTCTGATCATTTTGTGCGAAGATATTTGTGGTTTATGAGTATCCTGATGATCATGATCTCAGCGAAACCGCTGTCAGGACAAGTGTCACTCTCTGAAGAGGCTTGGATTTTGCCTACGTATAAAGTAAATCCTCCGGATAAAAATCCTATGTTCTTTAAAGGAGAAGGGTACCAGGGAGCATCCAGATATATTTATCCTCTGGCTTTACTTGATAATCTTTCAAATGAAAAATCCGATCATGCATGGAAAGCATTGAAATTGGCGAATGAGTTTATTGAGCTTTGCATCATGCCGGAAATAGGAGGCAAGCTATGGTATGGAACTGATAAGACGAACTGGTATAATTTTATTTATAAAAACAATGTAGTAAGACCATCCAACATTGGGATGACGGGAGCATGGGTCTCAGGGGGAATTGAATGGTGTGTTCTACATCATCACAGAGCATCTACTTTTATACCGGTCGATTATGAGATGAAAGAAAATGGAGATGGAAGTAAAACAGTCTGGATTGGTGAAACGGAACCACGGCATGGAATAAGATGGACGATAGGAATAACCGTATTTCCGGGTAAATCATATTTTGAGGCAGAGGTAAAAATCCATAATCAGACACCTTTTATCCATACTTTTCTCTATTGGGCAAATGTTGCAGCTCATACTAACGAGAATTACCAGGTCATTTTCCCGCCCAGTGTGCAATATGCTACCTACCATGCGAAGAATGCATTCATTCACTGGCCTGTCGCTGAGGAGTCTTACAGAGGACAGGAATTCACAAAAGGGAAAGACATGAGCTGGTGGAAAAATTCACCTGTTTCAAATTCATTTTTTGCCCATGACCTGAAAGAGGATTTTATGGGAGGATATGATCATGGAAGAGAGACAGGTACAGTACATATTGGTGATCATAATTTTATAAAAGGAGCAAAGTTATGGGAATGGGGATCCGGTGAACGGGGACAGGCTACCGAGGCAAGGCTTACCGAAAATGACGGACCCTATGTTGAAATAATGGTAGGCGCATTTTCAGATAACCAGCCCGATTACAGCTGGATAAAACCTTATGAAGTAAAGAGTTTCAAGCAATACTGGTATCCGGTTAAGGATATCGGCGGATTTAAATATGCAAACCTGAATGGTGCAGTAAATCTGGAATTGAGAGAGAAAAATACACTATTCCTTGGTTATTATTCAACACAGAGGGTGAACAAAGCAAAGATCCTTCTTAAAAACAG
>JBGOXH010000036.1:0-15359 GCA_041479075.1 Bacteroidia bacterium
AATTAAAGGCACAAAGGCGTAAAGGCAACAGGTGACAGGCAACAGGCGATAGAATTACAAGACATAGCATGGTTCAGGGAGATATAAAAAATTCCCCCTTTGAAGGGGGCAGGGGAATGTTGATGCAGAAAGAAAAACTATACGGAAAAACACTTAATGAACTGATAGCAGTTACAAAACGCGTCAGACTGCCGGGTTTTGCTGCAAAACAAATTGCCGACTGGTTATATAAAAAAGAGATTTTTTCAATTGACGAGATGACTAACCTGTCGAAAAAGATGCGAGAGGTGCTTTCGACGGATTATGAAATCGGATTAGCAGCTCCGATAAAATCTGCAGAGAGCATTGACGGAACAAAAAAATATCTTTATAAAGTACTGGATGACAAATATATAGAAACAGCTTATATTCCCGAAGATGACAGGGCGACAATATGTGTATCAACTCAAGCCGGATGCAAAATGGGTTGTCTGTTTTGCATGACAGGTAAACAGGGATTTCAGGGGAACCTGCCATCCAATGAAATTCTGAACCAGTTCAGAAGTCTTCCTGAATTCAATAAGCTGACCAATATGGTTTTCATGGGCATGGGCGAACCTCTCGATAACATTGAAGAAGTTCTTAAGAGCCTCGAAATTCTTACAAGCGAATGGGGCTATGGATGGAGTCCGACAAGAATAACTGTGAGCACTGTCGGACTGAAAAAAACCATAAAAGAGTTCCTGGAAAAAAGCCGGTGTCATCTTGCAGTCAGCCTTCATTCACCATTTGATGAAGAAAGAAGGATGCTTATGCCAATTCAGAGGACTAACTCTGTCAAAGAGATCCTTGATATTATCAGAGATTTTGATTTCAACAACCAGAGAAGGGTATCGTTTGAATATATTCTTTTTAAAGGTTTGAACGATACCCCTAAGCATATTAAAGAGCTTGCCCGTATCCTGAACGGAATAAAATGCCGGATAAATCTCATAAAGTTTCATTCCATTCCCGGATCTGAATTCCAAAGTCCTGATAATCAATCCATAATAAATTTCAAGGAGGCTTTGAATGCAAAGGGGATACTTACAACTATCAGAGCTTCAAGAGGTGAAGACATACAGGCAGCCTGCGGTTTGCTTTCGACTCTTAAACAAAATAAAAGCACACAACTATGAGAATCAGAATTCTATGCATATTGTTTTTCTGGTTCCCTTTTCTGGCATATTCACAGGAAATTTCTTTAAATAAGCTTCTTGCCGATTCCTCAATGGAACATGCAGCTGTATCTTTCTCTATTCTGGAATCCGACAGTGGAAAAACTGTATTTGAATACAATGCCGCAAAAAGCCTGATCCCGGCTTCGGTTATGAAGCTGATAACAACCTCTGCAGCTCTTGAAATGCTGGGTCCGGATTACACTTTCAAAACTTTGTTAGGCTATACCGGGACATTTAATAAAAGGTCAGGCAGGCTTAAGGGCGATATTGTTATTAAGGGAGGTGGTGATCCAGTGCTTGGATCAAATAACTTTAAAGAGCACTATGAAGGGTTTATCGATAAATGGATTTCAGAAATTAAAAAGCTTGGTATAAGAAAAATTGAAGGTAAAGTTATTACTGATGATTCATATTATAATTATCTCTGGTAATCCTACTACAACAAGGTTGCAGCAATCATATATTAACGTTAATATACAGCCAGTCACTGAATTATATTCACCTCCTCTTAAAGATATCGTTGAAGTACTGAATCACGAAAGTGTTAATTTATATGCTGAGCATCTGATAAAAGAGCTGGGAAAAGTTTTTCGGCTTAAAGGATCTACGGAATCAGGTGTTGAAGTAGTTTATGAATTTCTTAAGAAGGCCGGCATTAATACAGAAGGCATGTTTATCGAAGACGGTAGCGGACTCTCCCCTCTGGATGCAGTTAATGCAAGGGAATTGACCAGGCTGCTTTATTTCATAAAAAGACAAGGGAAATATTTTAACGAGTTTTATGCTTCACTGCCTGATGCAGGTAAAGAAGGAACCTTAAAAAATTATTTCAAAGATCTTTTATTTGAGTCGAGACTGGTTGCAAAGAGCGGTTCAATGACCAGGGTAAGAAGTTATGCAGGATATATTAAGACAATTTCAGGTAAAGATCTGATATTCTGCATAATAGTAAATAATTATTCAGGTCCTGCTCAAAAAATTGTTGCTGGAATTGAAGAGATTTTAAAAGAGACTATTCTGAATAATTGACATTAACAATGAATACAAAGGTTGCGGTAAGAAAATGCAGGGAATACGATCTTCATGAAGTATTAAACCTTATTTCAGAAATATATAAAGTATGTGAAGGCCCGGAAGTATCAGGCAAGAAAATCCTGATAAAACCGAATATTCTTATCGACAGCGATCCATCAAAATGTATAAGCACTCATCCTGTGGTGGTTGAGGCAATGATCAGATACCTGCAGTCAAACGGAGCAGTTGTTTTTGTCGGAGATTCACCGGCAGTTCATTTAAGAGGATTTAAAAGTGAAAAGTCAGGGATTTACCAGGTTTGTCAGAAAACCGGAGCTACCTGGGTTGATTTCGCAATAGCTCCTCATGAAACAAACCTTAAAAAGGGTAAAATTAAAATTGCATCAATTGTCAGGGAGGTTGACCTGATAATTTCTCTCCCAAAATTCAAGAATCACGAGCTAGTCTATTTCACCGGTGCTATCAAAAATACTCTTGGTCTCGTTCCCGGCTTCACTAAAGCAAAGCAGCATGCACTTCACTACAACAGGCAAAGATTTTCAACTTTCCTGGTTGATCTAAATGAAGCAGTTCTTCCACACTTCTTCCTGATGGATGGTATTATTGGGATGGAAGGACCCGGTCCGGCGCAGGGAATTCCTATAAATACGGAAGTTCTTATCGGATCGACGAATCCTGTAGCAATGGATATAATTGCAAGCACTATAGCAGGTTATAAGCCAATGGATATTCCGACAAATTCCATTTCAATCTCACGGGGATTGTGGCTGAAAGATATTAGTGAAATTATTTATGACGGTCCTGAATTGCAAACGATTATAAGGGCTGATTTTAAAAAGTTCCCGATTACCGGTAATGAAAATATTGTTATAAAGTTTCTGAAAGATAAGTTACCAATCCTTAAGAAGCTGGAACGAAGGCCGGTTTTCATTCATAAAAACTGCACAGGTTGTATGGAATGCATTAAGGTATGCCCTGCCAATGCGATTGTGATGCATCATGAGAAGGAGAACTGGGTCGTGCTTACTGATAAAAAATGTATCAGGTGCTTCTGCTGCAGTGAAGTGTGTCAGTATAATGCAGTAGAAGTAAGGAGAAAATTCTTTGGCGTATAAATAAGTTACTAATTCTCAAAACCACCCCGTCCTGATCCGCCAGCTGGCGGACAGGACACCTCCCGCGAAAAGCGGGAGGAAATTATTGATATTTAATTAATTACATTTCTCCTCCTTTTTAAAGGAGGAGTACCCCTGACGGTACTGTCAGGGGGGAGGTGGTTATTTATGCGTCTATCTTTGCGTATTTAGCATGAGTTTCGATGAATTCTCTTCTTGGAGGAACCTCATCTCCCATCAGCATTGAGAAAATATGATCGGCCTCCGCAGCGCTTTCAATAGTAACCTGCCGAAGAGTTCTTGTCTCCGGATTCATGGTTGTTTGCCAGAGTTGTTCAGCATTCATTTCACCCAAACCTTTGTATCTCTGGACTCCAACTGAAGATTCCTTGCCCTGGCCTATTTCTGCAACAGCAGCTTCACGTTCTTCCTCAGTCCAGCAATAACGTTCTGTTTTACCTTTTTTAACCAGGTAAAGAGGCGGTGTAGCAATAAAAATGTGTCCGCCTTGAATCAGGTCCAGCATAAACCTGAAAAAGAAGGTCATAATGAGTGTTGTGATATGAGATCCGTCAACGTCGGCATCGGTCATGATAATGATCTTATGGTATCGTAATCCTGTAAGATTCAGAGCCTTACTATCCTCGTCTGTTCCGATATTCACACCAAGAGCAGTAAAGATGTTTTTAATCTCCTCGCTCTCGTATATTCTGTGCTGCATTGCTTTTTCAACATTCAGAATTTTGCCACGGAGTGGTAGAATAGCCTGGAAACTCCGGTCGCGGCCCTGCTTTGCAGTACCTCCTGCAGAATCACCCTCGACAAGATATAGTTCACATTTTCCCGGATCTCTGTCGGCGCAGTCAGCAAGTTTACCCGGAAGCCCCGATCCTGAAAATACGTTTTTACGCTGAACAAGCTCTCTTGCTTTACGGGCAGCATGACGGGCTGTAGCAGCAAGAATAACTTTCTGTACAATAATCCTGGCATCTTTGGGATTCTCTTCAAGGTAATTTGTCAGCATTGTACTCACAGCCTGGTCAACAGCGCCCATTACTTCTGAGTTTCCGAGTTTTGTTTTGGTTTGTCCTTCAAACTGAGGCTCAGCTACTTTTACCGAAATTATAGCTGTAAGTCCCTCACGGAAATCATCACCATTAATATCAAATTTAAGCTTGGCGGCAGCACCTGAATCTTCAGCATATTTTTTCAGTGTTCTTGTCAAACCTCTTCTGAAGCCTGCAAGATGGGTTCCACCTTCAATAGTATTTATATTATTGACATAGGAGTGTACGTTCTCAGAAAATGAGTTGTTATACTGAAGTGATATTTCAACGGGAATCTCTGTTTTGTCGAAAGAGATATAAATAGGCTTTTCGATTATCCTTTCCCTGTTGGCATCGAGATATTCAACAAACTCCTTGAGTCCCAGTTCTGACCGGAACTCCTCATAGCGTGGCTTGCCACCATTCCCGTTCTCGACTATCTCTCTCATATCCTTTATTGTCAGGAGAATGCCTTTATTAAGGAATGCAAGCTCACGAAGGCGTGCAGCAAGTATCTCAAAGTTAAAATCTGTTGTCTGGAAAATAGATGCATCCGGTTTAAAAGTTATTGTTGTACCCGATTTATCAGTATCTCCAATTGTCTTAACCTCAGTAACCGGTTTCCCTTTTTCATAATCCTGTCTGAAGGCTTTTCCGTCTCTCATAACAATTGCGGTCAGGTTTGAAGAGAGAGCATTGACGACGGAAACTCCAACACCATGGAGCCCTCCTGAAACCTTGTATGAATCCTTGTCAAATTTTCCACCAGCATGCAGAACAGTCATGACAACTTCGAGTGCAGATTTTTGTTCTTTCTCCATTATACCGGTAGGAATCCCACGTCCGTCATCAATTACGGTAAGAGAACCATCTTCGAGTATAATAACTTCGATTTTAGAGCAAAATCCTACAAGAGCCTCATCAATTGAATTATCAATAACCTCATATACAAGATGATGCAATCCTTTTACACCAATATCACCAATGTACATTGCAGGCCTTTTTCGTACAGCCTCAAGACCTTCCAGCACCTGGATATTCTCTGCAGAGTAATCCTTGCTTTCCTGCAATTTTCTCTTTTTCTCACTCATAATTCAAAACTGTTTTCAAACATAATTTCTTTTTAAAATTCACCTCAATTTTCTCAAAAAACCTGAAAAGAGACCTGTTTTTTTCTCCATATTATCTGACAACTAAAATGACTTTCGGGGAAGAGTACCAGTATAATTTTTTTTATTCGCCAGCTATCAGAAAAAACCTCTCTATATCTCCTTTAATTAATTGATAACATGAATTTTAATTATCATTACAAAGATACTAATTTTTAACTGTTTTTGTATTAAAAATAAGTTAATATTTATGCACAATTTTTAATAGAAATTAACAGGCTGAAAAGGGGCTCAGCGCTATATACAACACTCTTCTTTAGTATCACACGTACTCATCCCCCCATCCCCCTTCTCTGCTATCGCAAAGAAGAGGGAGTTATTTCATTGTATAACAATCAATTCCCCCTCTTTGCGCAAGCAGAGAGGGGGAAAAGAAGGGGGTGAGTACATGTCGATATCAATACTATAGGCTATAGGTGAATCCCACCATGCACAGGAATCGCTGGGACGGGTACCATGCCCATTCATAATACCGGTTAAAGGTTATGTTATTGATTTTGAGCCAGAATGACAATATTTTAGTATACCGGTATTCTGCACTGAGATTAATATTTATATGTATCGGGGCATCTACCGGTGTTTGCAGTGTCTCATCAGCATTTACAGTTATCAGCTTGCGTTTCCCGAATGCGGTTATATCAGCACCTGCAATGATTTTATTCCGAAGGTTATATTTCATTTCAATCTGGCCATCCCATGTAGGCTTATTCCATGGATAATCATACTTTGTCAGAGTATAGTCATACCAGTTAGCATTCCCTTTGTATGAGATTTTATCACTTATTGTACCACTTATTTCTCCATGAAGGTTAAAAAGCTCCACATCATCTTTCAATGGAATAAAAAGGTTTCCATATTGTGGATTAATTATGTCTTCAGGTTGAATCAGGTTGGAATAAAACAGCATGTCGTTTATAAATGAATAGGAAGCTGAAATGACATAATTCCCACCAATTCCATTATTTCCGGTAAGTCCTGCAGAAATAATAAGCGGGTGATTTGTATTTAGGAGCGTAAAAAGTGTTCCATCGCGGATCAGAAATGGATTTTCTTCAATAATTTTTTTCGGTTCATTTACCTCAAGTTTCCCATTCAGTGCTCCATAGAACCTTATATAAGATTGTACAATGTTAAAGCTGAACATTGCATCAGGATAGATATGAAGCCTGGCAGATGAAGAAGTATCCTTCTCAAGAAGTATCTGCAAACCCGTTTTGAAACTCCAAAGAGTAGAATTCTTCTTAACAAAAGGGCTGACTGATATAATATATTTTGGTCTCTCACTAATTGTACTTGATATCTTATAATAATCAACCTCCAGACCCGACCCGACATAAAAACCCTTATATTTTTTTGCCATTATTCCTGCCACATCAATATTATGCTGGTCACGATTTTTAGTATTATAGAAGTATTCATAATTTACATCGAAATCGTAAGAGAAGCTCGTCGAATCGAGTGTCAATGAAGCAAATGATAATCCGACATTGAAGTTATTATATCCATTTCTTATTTCCTTTTTTCCGGGATCATAGTCCACAATGCTTGTATCGTATCCGTAGGCATATCTAAGCTTCTGACTAAAATCTATTGATCCATCCAAAAAATTCTCTCTGAAAAACTTCTTCCCATATAAAGAAAGATCATTATCCATATACCCTGCAAATACCTTTTTATCGTTCTGAAGCTTTATTTTTCCGTTAGATGAGAAATGTCGTCCATAAAATCCTATTGCTCCTTTCTTTGAGCGTTCATTTGTTATGCTTAATTCTGCCAGTGGTGTGGTATAATTGCCGAATCCGATGTTTATATAACTTTTATATAGCTTGGGCAGGGGATCGGGGGATAAAGAAGCAGCCTTTATCGGATTGATGCTGTATTCCGGCGAATAAGGTATAGTGGTAATATTATATCTGAAGTCGGGTTTGGCCTTCGCAGTATCATTAAGATCAGGCAGGAAGCTCCTCTTTTTAAAATCCGCAAGAGATGGCTTGTATGGATTATAAAGTGTTACTTCACGCTTGAGAACCTCTTGATTTGTTTGTGAAAAAACAGGAAATACGATAAGCAATATCAAAAGTTTTATTATCAGGATTCTTTTCATTATTTCACTAATTTCTGTCTCGGAAAAACTTTATACTTCTTATAATATACTTATTCACTTATAGTTATACTCAATATCAATTAGACTGGTTCAGTGCATCCAGCTTAGCTTTCACTTCATCAAGAATCCCGTCATTGTCGATCGAATAATTATCTCTGAGACTTTCAAGCGTTGCCCTTGCCTGAAGCTTATCTCCTTTCTTAATGCTTATATCTGCAAGCAGCAGGAACATTCTGGCCATCCAGAACTGGTGAGGAGTATTCTGGTCGATAAATTCAGAAATGATCTTCTCCGACTCATCAAGCTGATCTTTCCTGTAGAGAAGTTCGGCAACCCGGTATTTTGATTCTGCACCTTCAACACTGATTACTTCGGTGGCAGTTTTCCGGAAGTCGATAAGCGCATCATCATAATTATTAAGACTGTAATTCGCTTTTGCCTTCATGAATAAAGCTTCACGTGTAAGTTCTTCCGGGATATTAACGGAGCTGCTTATTTTTTCGGCTGCTGTAATTGTTTTCTGTGCATCGCCTAGCTGATAAGCTGACCTCAGCTGTCCTTTCAGAGCAATAATTTTATTTTCAGAGCTTCCGGCAGCTTTTTCGAGCTTTTCATAATATTCCATAGAAGTTTTGAAATCTTCCTTGCCATAATAAGCTGTAGCTGCAGCGATAATCGATTGTTCCGTAAATTGATTAACAGGTGCATCCGCAAGTAAGATGTATAATTTAAGAGCCTCATCTTCGTTTCCTGCACGCTTATAGCATTCTGCCAGATAAAATTGCGCATTTTGCAGGAAGCTGCCGTTTGGAAATTCATTCAGATAGTTTTTAAACGTTTCTGTGGCTTTGTCATATTTACCGGTGATATAAAGATTTTCACCTGATGTATAAAGCAGGGAGTCTTTCTCAGCCAGATTAACATCACCATAGCCCTGGAGTGTTTTAGTATATGCAAAATAAGATTCTACATCATTAATTTCAACATAAGTATTCTTCAGACCTGTCATAGCGTTCCGGGCTTCGGGCGTCGATTTATAGTTTTCGATCACCTTTTTATATTGAACAATTGCCTTATCATTTTCACCCCGGTTAGAATAGAGAAGACCAAGCTGAACCATTGCACGGGGTACGAATGGACTTTCGGGGAACACTGAAATTACGGTATTGAAATCGGCTTCGCCTTTCTTGAACTCTTCCAGCACCACATAAGCCCTGCCTCTTTCAAAAATAGCGTCGACCACATATGATGAAGAGGGATATCTTGATGTCAGTGATGAAAGCACATCCACCTTACCTTTTTCATTTTTCATGAGCCCGAGTAAAAAGCCTTTCTTGAACATCGCATAATCAGCATCTACTTTCCCATAATCGATCACCTTATCGTAATAGGTAACTGCCGATGGATAACTGGTTGTTATGTAATAGCAGTCAGCTATTCTGTTTCTGGCATCAGCCATTACATCTGATCTCATATTTGCAACATTCGATTCAAATGTCTGTAAATGTGTTATAGCATTACCGTAATCTTTTAAATTGAACAGTGTATAACCAAGATTATATCGGACAAGATTGTTTTCACCTAATGCTGAAGAGCCCGGAATTCCTAAAAACGTTGTATAGTCGGCTTTAGCATCCTCGTATTTGCCAAGACGGTAAGAGGCCTCTCCTCTCCAGTAAATTGTTCTCGCCCATAGCTGTCTGTTGTATTTTTCATATTTGAGCGATTTATCGAACATGCCGATTGAAGCATCAAGCTCCATGTTCTTAAATAATTCCAGTCCCCTGTAAAATGTAACCCTCTGGTAAGCTTCCTCAAGCTTGCCTGATTTATTGGGAATTTTATCGAGAGATGCCAGTGCAGCTTTATAGTTTTTAATCTGCAAATATGTACTGATCAGATAATTATAAGCTTCTTCCATCCTGGCTGATGATGGGTAACGTTCAATATAATCTTCGAAAGCGGTAATCGCTTCCCCAAATGGTGAATAAGATGTTTCGTATGTCAGCTTTGCATAATTGAAGAGAGCATCTTCCTTGATCTTTTTGTCGAAATCGAGCTTGGAAGCTTCAAAAAATCCAAGCTGGGCACGTTTCTTATCACCTTTCTGCAGATAGCTGTCGCCTAAAAGAAACCAGATATTCTGGCTTAACAGATCAGACTTTGCTCCTATTTCACGGAATAATTTTATCGCTTTATCGAGATCTCCTGTTTTATAATAGCAATAGGCTAGCTCATATTTATCTTCTCTTTCGCTTATTCTGGTGGCAGCTGAATACTTTTCGAGAAAAGGAAGGGCATCTTTATAATTCTCCTTGTTATAATATGCGTCGCCTATGAAACGATAAAGTTCAATGGCTCTTGCCTGTCCTGCAGAGTTAAGAAGTTGAGGAGCCGTTGTCAGTATCTGATCATAATCTTTCTGCAGATAGAGTATCTGGACAATATAAAATGGTACTACCTTTCCGAATGTCTCGTCATCCTTAAGGCGAGTGAACCCATCCATTGCGGTCTGATACATTTTCTGATCATAAGCAATATGAGAGAAAAAATAAAGTGCCGGCGGGGTATATTCAGTATCAATATCCTTAATCTCAGAAAACATAAGAAGAGCTCTTGGCTTGTTACCTGTCATAAACAGGGAATAGCCAAGACGGAAAAAATATTCAGGCAGCTTTTCTGATGACAGTTCCTGGCGGTTAACCAGCTCAAGATATGTAACTGCTTTACGGTATGTTTTATTCTGATAGAAATAATTGCCAAGCGCCAGATAAGCTTCATTGATCCTCGGGCTTTCCGGATGAGTGCGGATATAAGTGATCCCTCTGTATTCACCATCAGGATTGAACAGGTTCAGTGCCGCCATTGACCTGTAATATTCAGCTTCAGAGACTGTTATTACATTTGAATTATTGTTGTTTTTAATATAAGAATCAAAGAATCTGATAGCAGCAGGATACTTTTCCTTATTGTAAAATTCCATCCCTCTTGAGAAATCAGAATTCAGCTCCTTAATTGTTGAAGCGACCTGGGACGAGGATTGAATGACAAAAACAAAAAGAAAAAGGAATATGAAAACAAATCTGTTTCTGTTCATAATTATTTTTTTTTGGCTTTTTACTCTTAAACCGGTTTTCTGACAAAACGTTTGATTCGATTTATAACAGTCTAATAGTAAACCATATATACCATATTTATATTATTTTCAACAAGATGTAAAATTACAACTATTAAACGCCTGCTGCCGGCCTTTATTACTGATTTTATTAACATCTAAATGTTAATTATCAATTCTTTCCTTATTTTGCACATTAAACGACCTGAAAATGCAGGAAACGCTTCCCCTTGACGTAATTATTGAACTGAAAGATTGCCAGATATGGCAGCAGGATCACCTGGTTCTTTCGAACGTCAACATTTGTGTTGGTAAAGGAGAATTTATGTATCTCGTCGGCAGGGTTGGAACCGGAAAAACAAGCCTTATAAAAACGCTTAATGCACAGATCCCGCTGAAGGAGGGAACAGGCATCGTTGCAGGATTCAGTCTCACGAAGCTCAGGAAAAAGGAAATTCCCTTCCTTCGCAGAAAGTTGGGTATTGTATTTCAGGATTTTCAACTGCTGATTGACAGATCGGTACATGAGAACCTGGAATTTGTTCTGAAAGCTACCGGGTGGAAAAACAAGAATGAGATTGATAAGCGGATAGGTGAAGTGCTTGAGAAGGTCGGACTTGGTTTAAAAGGCTACAAAATGCCTCATCAGCTTTCAGGAGGAGAGCAGCAGCGTGTCGTCATCGGAAGGGCCTTGCTTAATGATCCTGATATCATCCTTGCTGACGAACCGACCGGCAACCTTGATCCGGAGACTTCCGAGGGCATTATTAAACTACTAAAAGAAATCAGCACAACAGGCAGAGCTGTCGTCATTGCAACCCATAACTATACCATTCTCAAACGATTTCCTGCTCGTACCGTAAAATGTGAAAACGGCAGATTACTGGAGATTAAGGTAGATGAGGAAATTGAGTTAGAAAGGCTATAGAAGTACAAGGTTCAAGGTTCACGGTAAAAAAATCCCCTCCCTCGCCTTCGCGTAGCCGCTTCGGCCTTCGGTCGTCGAAGTCGACCTTCGGCCGACGAAGACGGCGGAGCAAGGCTGGGAAGGGTTAGGGGTGGGTTCATCAGTACATTTATTTCAGCATTTTTATCGGCCAGAGCAGTCTGTTACGATAAATTCTGTAGAATGGTACATTTATACTTCCGAACGATTCCATAAATGATGCTATTGAAGGAATGGACGACCCGGCAAAGTCGAGAATGGTTTTTGTACCAGCTGATTCTTTAATCAATTCATTGACAATATAATACCCAGTCCTTTTTTCACGGCTTTCCTCAGTATTGACAACAAAAAGCATGGTTTTGTTTCCTATTATTTCAACCAGAAACATACCATATAAAAGTCTTTTTCGTGATTTCCTGACTCCTAAAATCCTGCCTTTTTTATTCTTTAAACAGTAATTCATCAGGTTATTAAGGCGCTGATAATCACGAGGCTTAATACCTTTGATTTCTGAGCCCTTATTTCTGATAAACAAATCAATAAGATCATCAGGTGTAATGTCGGTGACTATCTCAGGTTTCTTTTTAGCGGATTTATCAATATTCCGTTTGCAGTGCTTTGAGAAGTTATCACGGAGTTTTTCATAAGGTTTCGAAAGATCGAGCTCGTAATTCGCTTTTAATGTCACTTTATATCTGTCGGAATCAATCCTTTGCCCCACACATAAATCGATAAGCCTGTAAAAATCAGGCATATATTCAATAAATTCATTAACTGCTTTCTGAGTTGACTCATCAGGAGAAAAAGCTCCGAGCTGCTGCAGGAATACAGGAGTCGCAACATATCGAATACCAAATCTTTTAAACCCAGGAATCGGAAAAACGGAATCATACTCGTCATCAATCAGGGCTTCCCAGCCGGGTGCCATAATATCGAGGTACCAGGAAAAAGCATAAGGCTTTATCCGGGAAGAATCTTTAATACAATTATCCCATTGTTCCCTGTCAATTTCATTATGTTTGAGATAAACAATCATGATTGCTGCATCTGAAGCATTAATTCGAAAAGTTCCCTCCATCCCTTCCACTCAGGTGTTTCAAGCAATGATGTATTATGCCAGATACTTACAAAGAGGCCTCCTGCCTTCCTGGTTTCATTCATAAGCTTAAGGATTATTTCCTGTGAAGCAGCCGGATCGAGATTCTTATACTGAAACAACGTACCATCCATAACCTGGAAAGGCACAACTCTCAGGTTGGTTTGCTGATCTGAAGAAACATCATAAAATAAATATGGTCTGGCAATCCCGGCTCTGAAACCAGGTTCATCGGGATAACCCATCGAATAATCTTCAGTGATTCCCGCTTTTATCAGATTCCGGAACGAAACCGGAGTAAGTAATCTTAAAAAATGAAACCGGCTTGAAATTATTTCTCTTTCCGTTATCGTCTTTAACCGGTTTAGTTCTGTTTCAATAAATGAATGATTATCAGAAGAATAATAGGAAGGATGCAATCCAAAATTGTACTTATTGGTAATTTTTTTTATAAGCTCTCTGTATTCTTCACTCTTCCATGATGGATTCTTATCATACTTTGAATTATCACCGACAGGGAAAAAGAATTTAGTGTCAGCTTTAAACTTTTCAATATTCCCGATTATATAATCATACACCTCATACGGATCTTTCATCTCGTGTCTTACAACTTTAAACCTGTCTCCGGCATGTCCTGATTTTATTGTAAGATCATGGATCAGTCCGCCAAAAGATCTTAACAGGTTTTTTCCAAGATATGCGAATGGCTGATCGGAGTCAATTGTCAGAAGCGCTTTAAACTCATTCCGTCTGAAAGCAAGAGTCGGGTATTTCTTCAGAAATGACTTTGAAAATTCTTTTGTCCACAGGTCAACAACAGGTATTGTAAGGAATCCATGCTTAAATGCAAGTGATGATGATGCCTTAAATCTGCCATATTCATCTGGCTGAACATCAAAGTATTCTTCATACCGGCTGACAATATAGAATGATGCTGCAAAAATATCGAATGGTATATCCGAATCGGGTGTTGTCTGAAAAAACACCGGCAGGTTTTTCCAGTCACTTATGATAATTTCCCTTTTGTTTATTCCGGTTTCAAATAACAGAGGATCAGGATTAATTCTGAAGGATCCTTTAATATTTTCAGTTGAATAATTGATAACCGGGTGCTTGCCCAGCTTCCGTTTGTCGGTCACTATTTCCCATGATAATCCAAGGATGTCACCAAGAATAATTCCCGCTATATATCTTAACCTCGGGACATTGATCTTAGCAAATATTTTCACCTGATTGGGATCCATTTAACAAATTTAATAAATCCCTATGTAACTCTGATGTATATTTAATGGTTATTCTTAATTCAAATTTTGGAAGTTCTCCCTGGTTCCTTAACCTTTACCGCAAGCATCAGCATTGAAATAAGGGCTATCAATCCGCCAAAGCCAAATGCGATAGTTCCACCGAATCCGGGAATGATTTTATTGAAATAGCTGTATATAAATCCAAATATTATGCTTGCGGGAAGAGCTCCAAGGCCGATCGCAAAATTGTACAAACCATAAGCCGAGCCACGCTGATCATCTTTGACCAGGTCTGCAACAAAAGCTTTTTCAGCACCTTCTGAAAACGCATAAAAAAGTGCATAGACCGCAAACAATGCAAATGTCGCAATTACCTGAAAATTAGACGGCAGGAATACAAGCATCGCAAATGAAAAATAAACAAAAGCATAAATTGCCCATCCGATATTTATTACTATTTTCCTGCCTATCCGGTCAGAGAGAGCACCAAGAGGTGTTGAAAATATTGCTTTGATAACATGGAAGAAAGCCCAGATAAGCGGAAGAAACAATATGTTTATCACATTTGCTCTTGCAGCTTCATCACCAAAATTTGAAATCATATCATGCAACAGCCTTATATTATTGACAATATCGATCACTGCTCCGCTTTTTTTGATTGACTCTTCTACCCTGAAAAGAAGGAACGCATCTGATGAGTTCCCCAGGGTAAACAATATAACTATCAACAGATATTTCTTGAAATTTGCATCAAAATTCTTTAGTGAAAATTTAAAAAGCTTTGAATTTGATGCAGAAGGAGCAGATTCCCTGACAAAAAATATAACCGTCAGAACGGCAAGAATTCCGGGAATGATTGCAAGAACGAATGTCCACCGCAAAGCAAGCAGCGAATCTTTAAATCCAAACCCTAAAAATAATATCAGAAGAGTAATAATAGCAAGTACCGGGCCGATAACAGCACCTGTATGATCCATCGCTCTGTGAAAGCCGAAGGATTTACCCCGGATACTTTCATCAACGGATGATGCTACAAGAGCATCTCTTGGAGCTGTCCTTATCCCCTTCCCTACCCTGTCGAACATCCTTACAATAACGATCTGCCATGCTGAAGATACAATACCGGTAAGCGGACGTATAAGGGATGAAATTGTATAGCCAATGACAACGAGCAGTTTACGTTTCCCGATTTTATCGGATATGATACCGCTGACAAGCTTCAGTAATGCTGCTGTTGATTCTGCAACTCCTTCTATTATTCCCAGAATGAGGGCACCTGAACCTAATGCA
>JBGOXH010000169.1:0-6267 GCA_041479075.1 Bacteroidia bacterium
AGTAACATTAGTTCCGTCTTTTCTTTTATACTCAAAGTTTCTGAGATTCATTGATGATTTCTCAATAGTAAGTCTGACTCTTATAAGCTCATTTTTAAGATCTTCAGGGTAAAGGTCTATGACATAAGCATCAGGCTTTTCCTCTATTAGCCTGCATTTATAACCATTCTTGTACATAGTGAAAATGGAGGCAGGACGGCTCTGAAATGAATTATCTTTTTTATCGGGCTTTGTTATTGTAACTTCCTCTTCTGCAGGCAGGAAACTCCACGATGTTTCTCCATTAAACCAGATGATATTATCAGGCAGGGTAAGCTTATAATTGTTTTTGCTCAGGATAACAGATCCGGCCAGCGAATCAATTGAATTCTGAACCTGATCAACATTTATAAGCAGAAACTTCATTGAAACAGAAGGTGCTGCCAGAGCTTTTGAAGACAGCTTATCCAGAATACTTATTGCTTTCGGATCTTTCTGCCCAAAAGCATTAATTGTCAGAAGAAAAAAAGTTAAAGTGATTATTGAAAACTTCCTCATCATTGATGGTTTACTCAAGGTTCTTCAAAATCTGTTCCAAAACCATCATGTCGGAGCAAAGAACATCCCTTGCCTTGCTGCCTTCGAAAGGACCGACGACTCCTGCAGCTTCAAGCTGGTCAATAATCCTGCCAGCCCTGTTATACCCGATCGACATCTTTCTCTGGATCAGCGATGTCGAACCCTGCTGATGCTGAACTACAAGACGTGCAGCCTCTTCAAACATTGGATCTCTTTTCTTCAGGTCAACTTCAAGCACTCCTGATTCGCTGTCATCAATATATTCGGGAAGATGCATAGCATCTGCGTAGCCTTGCTGCGATCCGATAAATTCTGTAAGCTCCTCTATTTCAGGTGTATCAATAAATGCACACTGGACTCTTACAGGTTCAGCACCTGATGATATCAGCATGTCGCCATTACCAACAAGCCTGTCTGCTCCAGTTACATCAAGAATCGTACGTGAATCAATTGATGAAAACACTCGGAATGCAATACGTGTCGGAAAGTTGGCTTTAATGAACCCCGTGATGATATTTGTTGTCGGACGCTGAGTAGAAATAATCAGATGTATTCCTATAGCTCTTGCCACCTGTGCAAGCCTGCCGAGCGGACCTTCTATCTCCCTTCCGGCAACCATAATCAGATCAGCAAACTCATCTATAATAAGCACAATATATGGAAGGTATTTATGTCCCTTTTCGGGATTTAATTTGCGGGAGATAAACTTCTCATTATACTCTTTTATATTACGTGCCTGAGCTCCCTTAAGCAGCTCAAGACGGTTATCCATTTCAATGCATAATGAATAGAGTGTATTGATAACTTTTTGAGTATCAGTGATTATAGCATCCTCTTCTCCCGGGAGCTTTGCCAGAAAATGACGTTCAATCTTTGTATAAAGAGGCAGTTCGACTCTCTTCGGATCGATCAGAACGAATTTCAATTCTGCCGGGTGTTTTTTATAGAGAATTGAGGTAATTATAGCATTAAGACCAACAGATTTTCCCTGGCCTGTTGCACCTGCAACAAGAAGATGCGGCATTTTTGTAAGATCTACGATATACGGATCGTTGGTAATTGTCCGGCCCAGGGCAAGCGCTATGTCGAACTTCGATTCCTGGAATGCTTTGGAGGTGATAAGTGAGCGCATTGAAACTATTTCAGGCTTCTTGTTAGGGACTTCAATACCGACTGTTCCTCTTCCGGGAATTGGGGCAATGATCCTTATACCCATTGCAGAAAGGTTCAGGGCAATATCGTCCTCGAGAGATTTTATACGTGCCAGCTTTACACCCCTTTCCGGAATGATCTCGTATAAAGTAACAGTTGGTCCGACTGTAGCTGAAATCTGTTTTATACTGATCTTATAATCGCCCAGAGTTTTAATTATATTTTCCTTATTCTCAAGGACTTCGGTATTATCAAATGCACTGGACGACTTGTGTTCTTTAAGTATGGAAACAGGAGGGAATTTGTAACGCGACAGATCAAGGCGGGGATCATAGTTCTCCATTATCTCCTCCACCTCTTCGTCGGAGAGGATATCGACTGGTTCCGGTTTCGAGATATCCATATCCGGTGCAACCTGTTTATCATTATCCAGATCATGGATCAGTGATCCGTCCGGTTTAGAGATAATTTCAGTATCAATAATATCGTCATTGTCAACAAAGGCAGTCCTGTCTTTAATAAGAAATTCGACTTTGTTTTCATCCTTATTAATATTGTATTCATTTTCTCCTCCGCCAACAATAGTCGAACCTGACTCTGTTTCAGCCGATAGTGCAGCTTCAAGTCCTTCTTTTTTACGTTTTATAAATGACAGGAATTCAGGTAACTTTAGATTGAACTTTGAAGGATGCACCTTCAGAGCGAAGATGAGATATGCAATTGTGATTAATCCAAGCAGGATACCAGTGCCAATTTTCCCCATAAACTTATTCGAATGGTCAATTATCCAGAATCCATGAGCACCGCCAGGACCACTCAACAAATAATCAGTCTTACCAAAGAGAAATCCAAGAATTAGTGAAAGGATTATTGCTGCAAAAGTGAATTTTGCGGTTAAACTCCATACCTTGACTTTAGGAAAATTAAGAAGATTCAAACCAATTGCACCGAAAATAAGAGGAATAAAAAATGCACCGAATCCATAACCCTTGCTGATTATCATTTTTGCCAACCAATGACCCGCCTCTCTACCCAAATTCTTGAAATTTCTTGATCCGGAAACAACGTCATCAGTTTTCCATGAGAAAAGATATGAAACGCAAACAATTAACAGATATAATGCAAATCCAGAGAAAAGAATGCCAAATAAGAACTTTATCCGCTCATCAGTAAAAAATGATTTCGATTTAGTTGGATTTTTAGCAGTTTTGACAGATTTCTTAGGACTATCTTCCTTCTCCTTACTCATGATACTCTAAAAAAATGCACCCCAAAGGTAATAATTTTGAAACAGGCACAATTGCCGGATAATTGTTTTTATAAACAGTTTCCGGAAATAACAAACAATGTTGAAACGGATAATCAGATGATTAATTATGAGATGATTCTAAATCTGATTCTCATTAGTGTATTATGTTCTGAGACAGTACATTTAACCTCTGGTCGCCAGCCGCCTTACAGATTTATCATTTTATTTATGAACTTGTCGATATCCTCTCTGGAAACTCTGGAGTACTTATCTCTTCTTTCAAATGTTTTGTCAGGGATATCTTTCTTATAGACAGTTTCTGCTTCGAAATGCATTTCAACAGGGCCTATTAAAAAAAAGAATTTCATCAGTACACCCTCAATATTATCGAATGGAGTTGCAGCATTGGGATTTTTTACTTTTATCTCGTTGGTGTACCATACTTCAAAAATCCTGTTTGGGTTCTCAGGAAATCTAACTTCAGCGCTTTTGCAGTTAAAACCACATATTATTGATGTTCTGGAAGTTTTATTAATTTCAATTCCTTTCATTGCTTCAAATCCGGGATGAGATTCTCCCTCTTTTGCAGCATAATAATATCTCCACGAAAGCAGACTGATATATGTATCATAAATACCTTCTTCAGGATTGGAAAGATTTAAAATTCCGGAATTGCCAAAAGGTGCTGAAATATCAAAAAGTATTTTGTTGTCTTTAAATGAAACGATAAGATCTTTGGGCATAATCTCTCTTGGCATTACACTTGAACTACCCAGATATTCAATGGTATAATGAATTTCTCCCTGATCAATATTTTTGCTGCCCTTTTCTTTGCAGGAGTACCCTAAAATTGAAATAACTATTGAAATGATTAATCCGGATCTAAATCTCACTGATTTTTTTTTATGAATTATGTAAAATTAATATTTTTTTTTTAACATCACTTTCCGACTCTGACATTTATGAAAATAATCAGGATTCCTTTTACTAAACGTCTGAATTAGAGACTTAATTGTTCGGCAAATAGTTGCCGGAATTCTTGAGAATTTGATAGCTTTGTAATCTTCTGTTTATTATTAATCCTGCAATGTGCATATAATCAAATCATTGCAATAGTTAGAAGTTAATTTATTTTATGAAAAAAAAGCTGGCAGTGGTGGCACTTGGAGGTAATGCGCTGTTAAGAGGCAATCAGGCAGGAACTATCGATGAGCAGGAGCAAAATACGACAGAAACCCTGGAAAATCTTGTATTTTTAATTAAAGAAGGATATGATCTTGTAATAACCCATGGTAACGGACCACAGGTTGGGAATATTCTTATGCGTAATGATGCGGGTGAACAGATTTATAATATTGCTCAGATGCCTGTCGATATATGTGTCGCTGATTCGCAGGGAGGAATTGGCTATATGATTGAGAGAATGTTCAGAAATGTTCTTAATAAATACAGGATCGATAAAAATGTTGTTTGTGTGATAACGTCAGTTCTTGTTGATATTAATGATCCGGCGTTCAGTGATCCCCAGAAAAGAATAGGCAAAATATATGCGAAGGAACAGGCCGATGAATTAGCTTCGCGAAAAGGATGGATTTTCAGGGAAGAAGTTAAAAATGATGGAGGATACAGGCGTGTCGTCCCGTCTCCTGTTCCGATTGACATTATGAATCGATCAATTATAAAGGAGCTTGCCAAAAAGGGTAACATAGTCATTGCAGCCGGTGGCGGAGGTGTACCTGTATATATAGACGAAAAAAAGGATGTAAGACCGGCAGAAGCAGTTATTGATAAGGACCTTGCCTCTTCTCTGCTCGCTTCCCTCATCGGTGCTGATGAATTCTATATATTGACAGATGTACCTTATATATATATTAATTATAAGAAACCCAACCAGGAAATTAAGGAATTTTTGAATTATGCAGATGCACTGAAATACCTTAATGAAGGACAGTTTGCAAAAGGCAGCATGGCACCAAAAATTCAGGCATGTCTGAATTTTATAAAAAACGGGGGCAAAATGGGTATAATCACTGAAGCTTTTAAACTTGCTGATACAAAGTACGGCTCAAAAATCACTATGTAATACGAAGACGACAGAAGGTAAGCCCTTGCACCCTACCTCCTCCGCCAGTCGGCGGATACGGAAGGCAAGCTTGAACCTTGAACCCTGCCTTCTCCGCCAGTCGGCGGATACGGCAGGCAAGATTGAACCTTGAACCAAGAAATATTACATTTGCACCTTTAAATTAATACCATGAAAACAAATCTTCATAACAGGCATTTTCTCAAACTCCTGGACTTTTCACAAGAAGAAATAAATTATCTTCTCGAACTTGCAGCAGATTTGAAAAAAGCAAAAAAAGCAGGTGCTGAAAAGCAATATTTGAAGGGAAAAAACATTGCATTGATCTTTGAAAAAGCTTCAACCAGAACGAGATGTGCATTTGAGGTTGCAGCTTTCGACCAGGGGGCAAATGTTACATATCTTGGCCCGAGTGGTTCGCAGATCGGACAGAAAGAATCGATGAAAGATACAGCAAGAGTGTTGGGCCGGATGTACGACGGAATTGAATACCGGGGTTTCGGACAGAAGATTGTCGAAGAACTTGCAGAATATGCTGGTGTGCCTGTGTGGAATGGTCTTACCAATGAATTTCATCCAACCCAGATTCTTGCAGATTTGCTGACTATGCAGGAACACTCTGATAAACCTCTTAATAAAATGATATTATGCTATCTGGGTGATGCACGATATAATATGGGGAATTCACTCATGGTCGGATCGGCCAAAATGGGAATAGATTTCAGGATTGCTGCACCCAAAGCCTGTCAACCATCAGCGGAACTGGTTGCAACCTGCAGGGCTGTTGCCAAAGAGACTGGTGCGAAAATACTTATTACAGACGATGTTGACGAAGCTGTTAAAGATGCTGATTTTCTTTATACCGACGTATGGGTCTCGATGGGAGAACCTGATTCAGTGTGGGAAGAAAGAATAAAACTCCTGAAACCTTATCAGGTCAATATGTCAGTCATTAAGAAAACCGAAAATCCTGATGTCAGGTTTCTTCATTGCCTTCCTGCATTTCATAACAGGGAAACGAAAGTAGGTGAGGAGATTTACCGGAAATTCGGACTTGATGGAATGGAAGTCACTGAGGACGTTTTTGAATCAAAGCATTCTATAGTTTTTGAAGAAGCCGAGAACAGACTGCATACCATCAAAGCAGAGATGGTAGCGACATTGGGAGATTGTCCTCACCCCAGAATGTACTCACCCCTTTCTTTTCCCCCTCTCTGCCTTGCAA
>JBGOXH010000025.1:0-16542 GCA_041479075.1 Bacteroidia bacterium
AGGAGGAGTACCCCTGACGGTATCGTCAGGGGGGAGGTGGTTTTTAAAATTATTTCTTATCTTTATATTTATAATTCAGCTCGCTGCATGAGTTATCTTCATGATTTATGGGATGATTTTCTAAGTCTTCTCTTTCCGAGACTTTGTTATGCCTGTGGAAACCATTTACTCAGGAATGAAAAGCTGATCTGCACGGAATGTCTGGTCCTTATTCCTCGGACTAACTACCATCTTGAAGACGATAATCCTGTTGCCAGGCTGTTCTGGGGAAGGTGCAGGATTGAAAAAGCATCGGCATTCTCATTTTATAACAAGGATAGCCGGATAAGAAAGCTGATCCATAATCTGAAATATAAAGGCATCACAGATATTGGTTATGATCTTGGTAAAATTTATGGATTAACTTTAAGTAAATCAGGATTTACTGAAGGGGTTGACCTTATTATCTCTGTCCCGCTTCACCCGTCGAAGGAACGGTTAAGGGGCTTTAATCAAAGCGACATTATAGCAAACGGTTTATCTGAAACTACCGGATTACCTGTTGAAAATAAGGTACTTGAAAGAATAGCCTTGACCGAAACCCAGACAAAACGTTCAAGATATGAAAGATGGACAAATGTGGAAGGTATTTTTAAAGTTAAAGACCCTGCAATAATCAGAGATAAACATATACTTCTGGTAGATGATGTAATAACAACCGGATCAACACTTGAATCGTGCGCTTCTGAACTGCTTAAAACAGAAGGGGTAAAAGTAAGTGTTGTAGCTTTAGCAGTGGCTGTAACCTGAAAACGGGAATTAAAATTCACTTAACCCTTCGAGGATTTTTATTCATAAAATCTTTCCAGCTTGTATAAGCTTTTTTCCCTGAAGGATTATTTGACTGATAGAAATGGCAAAGAGCTGCAGCAAGGCCATCGGTAGCATCAAGTCTGATTTTTGACCCTTTGAATTTCAGTATACTCATCAACATTGCAGCTACCTGTTCCTTTGAGGCTGCCCCCTGGCCTGTGATAGACATTTTAATTTTCCTGGGTGCATATTCAAATATTGGCAGCGAACGGGTAAGTGCAGCTGCAATAGCCGCTCCCTGCGCCCTGCCAAGTTTTAGCATAGACTGTACGTTTTTACCATAAAAAGGGGCTTCAATTGCGAGTTCATCGGGCTTGTATTCATCAATAATACCCTGGATCCTTTCGAAGATATGCTTTAATTTGAGATAATGGTCACTGAATTTTGAAAGGTCAATTGAACCTATAGTTATAAGTTCAGGATCAGGACCTGTAGCCTTAATCACACCATATCCTGTAATATTGGTACCGGGATCAATGCCCAGAATTATCCTCTCTTTAGGTTTTACCTTCAAGTATGTTAAATATAAAAGGTTTTATTTCTCTAAAACAAATGTATTGTTCATCCACGAAGGTTTTTCAGAAACCTGGGCATGCCGCCTGAACTCTTTGACTCCTTTCCCTGAAAAAGATCCAGTTTCAAGATAAAGAATAGACTCTTTAAGACACTCTTCATTATGGTCACTGAAATCATGAGTGATATCATCAGTTGCGATTTTATCCGGGGCAAAACCATCAAAATAATTACCTTCATTAGAAGAGTTCACCAATTTGAATGTAATAGGCCAGAAGAAATATTTCTTTCCGCAGGTCCATCCGTTCATACCTACCGGTTTACCATTGGTAGTATCACCAATCGTAATAATACTATTCAGGTGAGGAGAGAGTCCGTTCATGACAGCTTCACTCGCAGATGCCGTAAAACGTGTAGTAATCACAACTATTCTTGGAAGTGAAAGTGGATAGAATGTTGTAATAAAAGGGAATATTTGATTTGCTGCCTGCATTTTATTGTTATAAGATAATGCGGCAAAAGCTGTTCCTGTTAATTCATTTCCACCTATATAGCTTGCAAGTTCTTGTGCGATATAAAGATATCCTCCTGAATTATATCTCAGATCAAGAATGAGATCTTTAACGTTGTGTCTTTTAAAATAAGCAAAAGCTCTTTGCAATTCCTTTTCTGACGGTTCAATAAATGACTCAAAAACAAGATGACCGGTTACTCCTGATGATAAATCAAGCGTTTCATAAAGAATTACTGAATTAATTGTAAAAGAAGCCTTGGTTGAAGAAATAGTCACCTCTGAATTATCAGGTTTCTGAAAAAGGAAAGTATTTGTAACTCCTGCTTCCATGGGGCCCAGCAGATTATAATAGGCAGCTAAATCATGTTCAAGCAAAGGTGCAATCTCGACATTATTGACTTTTTTTACTATCCAACCCCGGCGAACTCCTTCAACGTATAATGGGGAGTTTTTATAGATCATAGCAATCCTGGCTATTGTATCATCATCAAGTCCTATCCTGAATCCATGTCCTACGAAGGATCCTTCCATTTCGGCAATGAATTCATCATAATCGGCAACAAAACTCCACTTGTCTAATTCTTTATATCTCAATGCTTCAAGAAGTTCATAAGGATCAGCATAATTTTCCTTGGTAACAGCCGGCATCTTATCGTACCAGTAATACCACTGTTTCATGATATAATAAAGAGTATCCCTGGCCTGTGCCGCAGTAATAGTATCATTATTCTCAGGTGCAATATCAATTTTTTTGCACGAGTTGAAAAGAAGAAGGGTAATTAAGATGTAAAAAAATACTTTTCTCATATTAAATAAAAATTCTCCAGGTGGATTGAAGATCTCAAAGATAATAATTTATACTTTTTCAGGATTATAACTCTGGATCCATATACCTGAGATTATCAATACCAGACCTATCGGGGTTGTATAATAAACGGGCTCATGAAGAAAAAAGTGTACAAGTATCAGCGAAAGGAAAGGAGCAATATATACCAGGTTGCTGATCTTATCAGTAGATTCGGCCATCTGAAGAGCTTTCAGCCAGAATAAGAATGTGATACCCATTTCAAATATTCCAACATAAACAGCTGTTGCCAAGCCTTTAAAACTCAATTCTGCAATATGCCATTCTCCTGTAATTGCCAGTGCAATAATCAGATAGAAAGTACCAAAAAGGAAATTGAGAAATAGTTTTATTGCTTCATCTCTTTTATCCCTGACATTCAGAATAAAGTAAAACGCCCAGAATATTGAGCTGCCGGTTGCAAGCAGGACACCTTTTACATCAGAATGACCCGGCCTGAACATATTTCCCTGTGAAGAGATAATATAAACTCCAATAAAGCTGATAAACAGTGCAATAAAACTCCTGGTTTTTATTTTTTGTCCGAGGATAGGTATTGAAAGAAAAACAAGAATAATTGGCCAGATCATATTCAGAGGCTGTGCAATCTGTGCCGGTAGCAGCTGATAGGCCTTTAACAGGATAATATAATAAAGGAATGGATTTATGAGGCCAAGAATTGCTGAACTTAGTAATTCTTTGCCGGTAGTTTCTTTAATTAACACAATTTTCCCCGACACTATCAGGACAATAAAGAGAACTATTGTTGAAGTTGTTGCAGCGATTGCCAGCATAGTAATTACATCCAGCTCCTTCAGGCAAATCTTGAAGGCAGTCGGAACTGTAGCCCAGAATAATATTGCCACCAGAGCATAGATGTATGATAGACGGTATTTGGTCATATTTTTTTGGCCTCTTCTGAACCACCCCGTCATCCACCTTCTGGCGGATGACACCCCCCGCCAAAGCGGGAGGAAAGTTAAGATAATCAATACTTTAACTTTCTCCTCCTCTTCAGAGGAGAGCCTGCCCCGCTTAAGCGGGGAGTACCCTGACCGAAGTGTCAGGGGGAGGTGGTGTGTTTTTTAAACATACAATTTAGTTTATCATATCAAAACCGGTATATGGCACAAGTACATCAGGTATTTTAATTCCTGTTTCGGTCTGGTTGTTTTCGAGAATAGCAGCTACTATCCTTGGTAATGCAAGGGCGCTGCCATTAAGTGTATGGACAAGGCGGGTCTGTTTATCTCCTTTATCTTTAAATCTGCATTTCAGCCTGTTAGCCTGGAACGATTCAAAGTTTGAGGTAGAGCTTACCTCAAGCCACCGTTTCTGAGCACCTGACCAGACCTCAAAATCGTAGGTAAGTGCTGAAGTGAATGACATATCACCCCCGCATAGCCTCAGAATACGGTAAGGCAGGTCGAGCTTTTTAATAAGTCCTTCCACATGGTTTACCATTTCTTCGAGAGATTCATATGAGCGATCGGGGTGAGCTATCTGTACGATCTCAACTTTATCAAACTGATGAAGCCTGTTTAATCCTCTTACATGAGCTCCCCATGAGCCGGCTTCTCTTCTGAAGCAGGGGGTGTATGCTACATTTCTGACAGGAAGTTCATCGGCACTCAGAATAACATCCCTGAAAATATTGGTAACAGGCACTTCAGCAGTTGGGATCAGGTAAAAATTATCAAGTGTAACATGGTACATTTGTCCTTCTTTATCAGGGAGCTGACCGGTGCCGAATCCAGAATCTTCATTTACCATAATTGGCGGCATGATCTCTTTGTAGCCTGCTTTTACACCTTCATCAAGAAAAAAGTTGATCAGAGCTCTTTCAAGCTTTGCTCCTTTGCCTTTGTAAACAGGGAAGCCAGCGCCTGTAAGCTTAATTCCAAGGTCGAAATCAATTATATCGTACTTCTTTATCAGATCCCAGTGAGGAAGAGCGTTTTCAGGAACATCCGGCATTTTACCACCTTCGCGGACTTTCACATTATCATCGGCTCCGTGTCCGCTGGCAACAGATTCATGAGGAAGATTGGGCAGCCGGATTATCTCATTTCTAAGTTCATTATCGAGAGGTACAATCTTATCAGAGAGAGATTTAATTTCTTCTTTCAATTTATAGGTCTTCTCTTTTGCTGCTTCAGCTTCGGCTTTTTTACCTTCTTTCATAAGAGAACCAATCTCTTTTGAGATTCTGTTCATATCGCCCTGCAGCAGATCTGTTTTGGTCTGTATCTCACGTCGGGCTGAATCGAGTGAAAGAATTTTATCAAGGATTTCTTCTGCTTCAAAGTTTTTTACTTTAAGACGTTCAATTATAAAATCTCTTTTTTCACGTATAAGGTTAATTGTAAGCATAATGAGTTTTGTATTAATAAAAAAAAGCAGGCTTTCAGGAGCCTGCTGTAAAAGTATTAAAAAACTCCCGAAAAAGCTTTTCCAATGGTGAAAAGAATTCCGGGAGCTGAAATTCATTAAGATATACGGCTATTCACTTACAGGTTTAGAGTGTGAAATAATCTTTTAACAATCATATAAGTCAGGTGAAGCGACCTATTTCACACTCTTAACCGAAACATAAATTCTGTTATCCTTTCTTTTCTTATACTCGATTTCTCCATCAGCAAGAGCAAAAAGAGTATGGTCTTTTCCAAGTCCGACATTAAGACCCGGATTATGCTTTGTCCCTCTCTGGCGGACAATAATATTACCCGCTTTGGCTATCTGACCACCGAAGAGCTTTACTCCCAGCCGTTTGCTTTGTGAATCACGGCCGTTACGTGAACTGCCTGCTCCTTTCTTATGTGCCATAATTCTGAATATTTATTTTCTTAATAGACTAAATCTTAAGCTTTCCCTTTTTCAGATTTTTTAGTTTCAGACTTTTTCGAAACTGCTTTCTTTTCTGCTTTTTTTGCAACACTCTTTTTAACATCAGTTTCTGCTTTCTCTACTGTCTGTTTCTTAGCTTCAACCTTTTTTTCAGCAGCTTTTTTCTCTTTTACAGGTTCTTCAGTCACTTCAGCAACTTCTTTTTTGACAGCATGTTTTTTTGGCGATATTTTGCCATTTATACTTATTATTTCAACATGCGTAAAGTTTTGGCGATGACCATTTTTAATCCTGTAACCTTTTTTCCTTTTCTTCTTGAAAACAATAACTTTGTCTCCTCTCACCTTTTCAAGAATCTTTGCCTGAACAGATGCATCTTTTATTGTCGGTTCACCAATAGTGATTTTACCTTCATCTTCAATCAAAAGCACCTGATCGAAATCTATTTTTTTACCATCTTCCACATCCAGGCGGTGAACAAAAATCCTTTTTCCTTCTTCTACTTTAAATTGCTGACCTGCAATTTCTACTATAGCATACATCTTTTTTACTATTATGTTACTCCATGAGGCGTATAAACATAAGTTATTTTATATCTTCTGGGAGCCTCTGCGGATTAATTCAATTTTGGACTGCAAAGATATATAAATTAGATTATTTACAAACCACTTGGGCTATTTTTTTGATTTATTAAACCTTTATAAGAATAAACCCCCTTCCCTAACCTTCCTCCAAACCAAAGAGGAAGATCCCTCGCGGCAGACTGGCCCCTTCGCTAAAATAGCCCACTGGGCTATTTCATAACGCTCGGTCATCCCCTTAGGGGAAACAAGAAAGGGGGTTTTTTATGTTGAAAAAAAAGGATTCAATAGGCCGGATTGTTACTTCTATTATCTTTATATTTGTTTGAAACAATGGGCTATTACCTGTTTTCCTGATGCATAAATAATTGATATGAAGAGGATTAAGCTTAAAGTAATGGGGATTTCCTACAGTCAGACTCAGTCGGGAGCCTATGCTTTATTATTAATTGAAGAAAACGGTAACAGGCGGATTCCAATTATTATAGGTGGATTTGAAGCCCAGGCTATCGTTATTAAGCTTGAAAATCTGGAACCACCCCGACCCTTGACACATGACCTTTTTAAAAAATTTGCCGATCAGTTCAACATAGCCGTTATGGAAGTTATGATATATAAGCTAGAAGAGGGAGTCTTTTTTTCCAGACTTGTCTGCAACAATGGCGAAAAGGAATATTCAATCGACAGCAGGACATCTGATGCAGTTGCCATTGCTTTAAGATTCGATTGCCCTATATATATAAGCGAAGATATCCTGGAAAAAGCTCAGCTGACAAATAGTCCGTCCGAAACAGAACTTACTACTGCAAATGACAATGAAAATAAGTCTGAGTCCAGCACGAAATACGGAACATTTACTGATGAGGAGCTCTACAAAATGATTGACGATGCTGTGAAAACAGAAGACTATGAAAAAGCTGCAGCAATCAGGGATGAAATTGATAAAAGAAAGAAGAAATAAAACTACCAGGAACAAGTTTCTGCACAGCCTGGTGCATTAATAAAAGCATAAAAGCTTTCACGGACAGGTATCAAACTCATAATTAAATAATAAAATGAAACGTCTATTTTTATTGTCATTTTTACTGCTGCTTGCAGTAAACTATTCTTTTTCAAAAGATTACAAAGTGAGCTCCCCTGATGGTAAAATTGTGGTAACTATCAGCGCAGGTACTGACGTGAAATGGTCAGCAACATACGAAGGCCGGGAGATAATAACTTCTGTCAAAGCCGGGATGACTCTTGGCACAAATAAAGTGCTCGGCGAAAATGAAACAGTAAAGAAAGCTGTTTATGGTCAGGTGAACCAGGTTATAGAACCTGTTGTGCCCAACAAAAGATCAAAAATACCGGATAACTGCAACACAATATTAATTACCTTCAAATCAGGTTTTGGGATTCAGTTCAGAGCTTACAATGATGGTATTGCTTACAGATTTGAGACTTTCCTTAAAGATGATATCATTGTTAAAAATGAGATTACTGAACTGCAATTTCCCGCAAAATCATATTCATGGTATCCGCTTGAAGAAAGCTTCATGTCGCACAACGAAAGAACATTTATCCATTCTTCGCTCGATACAATTAGCGAGAAGCATCTTGCCAGCCTGCCAACACTTTTCGTTGCAAACGGGATCAATGTTCTGCTGACAGAGTCGGATATAGACGATTATCCGGGAATGTGGCTTAGAGGTGCAGGTTCGGGCAAGCTTACTGGCATACATCCGTATTATCCGGAAGAAGAGAAGCTTAAAGGCGATCGTAACCTGATGGTTACTAAAACAAAAGATTATATTGCTTCAACAAAGGGTACCAGAACATTCCCCTGGAGAGCATTCGTGATTGCCGGAAATGACGGACAGCTGATTGAAAGCGATCTGGTCTTTAAGCTTGCACCACCCAATAAAATTACTGATACAAAATGGATTAAGCCAGGTCATGTGGCATGGGACTGGTGGAATGCGCTTAATATTTACGGAGTCGATTTCAGAGCAGGCATAAATAACGATACTTATAAATATTATATCGACTTTGCTTCAAAAAACGGAATCGAATATATTATTCTGGATGAAGGATGGTACAAATCAGGAACTGTCCTCGAATCAATACCTGCAATCAATGTTCCTGAACTTTGCAAATATGCCGAAAGCAAAAATGTAGGTGTGATCTTATGGGTTGTCTGGAAAACCTTCTGGGATAAAATGGATGATGCCTGCGCCCTCTATGAAAAATGGGGAGTCAAAGGAGTCAAAGTCGATTTTATGCAAAGAGATGATCAGAAAGTGGTTAACTTCTATCATGAAGCAATTCAGAAAACTGCTTCACATCATCTGATTATTGATTTCCACGGTGCATACAAACCTGATGGCATAGGCCGTACATATCCAAATGCCATGACAAGAGAAGGTGTTAAAGGAATGGAACACAGCAAATGGAGCAAAGATATTACTCCCGATCACGATATTACACTGGCTTTTACAAGGATGGTTGCTGGTCCGATGGATTACACACCCGGAGCAATGGTCAATATGGACAGATCAAACTTCAATCCGCAGTTTTCACGGCCTGCAAGCCAGGGAACCAGGGTGCACCAGATGGCGTTGTATGTCATTTACGAAAGCCCCTTACAAATGCTCTCGGATTCTCCTACAAATTATATGAGGGAGCAGGAGTGTACAGATTTTCTTGTCAAGATTCCAGTTGTCTGGGATGAGCTGAAAGTCCTTGATGCAAAAATCGGCGATTACCTGCTGCTTGCCCGGCAATCAGGAAAAGACTGGTTTATAGGAGCTTTAACTGACTGGAGTAAACGGGAGATGGAAATTGATATGTCGTTCCTTCCTGCCGGTGACTATGAAATGGAAATATTTCAGGATGGAATTAATGCTGACCGTCATGCACAGGATTATAAGCATATGAAAACCAGTGTTAAATCAGGTGACAAGATGAAAATCAACCTTGCACCAGGAGGCGGCTGGGTAGCAAAAGTCTCACCAAAATAGACCAACTATTAAGGACAAATGAAGCAATATCTTGATCTTCTGGATCATGTAATTAAAAACGGAGACGAAAAGAAGGACAGGACCGGGACCGGTACTATAAGCGTATTTGGTTACCAGATGAGATTTAACCTTGAAGAAGGTTTCCCGCTTCTGACAACAAAGAAGCTACACCTGAAATCAATCACTCATGAACTGCTCTGGTTCATATCCGGCAGTACAAATATTAAGTACCTGAATGATAATAGAGTTAGAATATGGAACGGATGGGCAGATAAAGATGGAAACCTTGGTCCGGTTTACGGTTACCAGTGGCGATCGTGGCCAACTGCTGACGGTAGAAATATTGACCAGCTTTCAGAAGTGATTAAAAATATTAAGAAATCGCCCGATTCTCGTCATCTTATTGTCAGTGCCTGGAATGTTGGCGAAATTGAAAAAATGGCTCTTCCTCCCTGTCATCTGATGTTCCAGTTTTATGTGGCAGGAGGGAGATTATCCTGTCAGCTGTACCAGAGGAGCTGCGATATTTTTATTGGTGTGCCCTTCAATATTGCTTCTTATGCCCTTCTTACACTGATGATCGCTCAGGTGACTGGTTTGAAACCAGGTGATTTTGTCCACACACTCGGAGACGCCCACATATACCTGAATCATATTGAGCAGGTAAAGCTCCAGCTTACGAGGGAACCTTATCCATTGCCTAAAATGGTAATTAATCCATCTGTCGATGATATTTTAAAATTCAGATACGAGGATTTTACCCTGTCTGATTACATTGCTCATCCTCATATTAAGGGAGATATTTCAGTATAATTTCATTTTTATGATTTCAATTATTGTAGCTGTTTCTGAGGATCTTGGGATTGGGAATAATAACAAGCTTTTATGGCATCTTTCTGAAGATCTGAAACGTTTCAAAAGGCTCACTTACGGAAAAACTGTAATCATGGGCAAGAGGACATGGGAATCACTTCCCAGAAAACCTCTTCCGGGCCGGAAGAATGTAGTTATTACAGATATCCCAAATGAAAGCTTTAGTGACGCAATAGCTGCATATTCAATAGAAGATGCATTGGTCAAATGCAAAAAAGGAGAAGAGATTTTTATTATTGGAGGAGGAAGTATTTACAGCCAGTTCATGCCCATTGCCGACAGGCTCTATATAACACATGTGTATAAAAAATCACCAGCTGATGTATATTTCCCCAAAATTGATCCTAAAGTCTGGAAAGTTGTTGAAAAAGAGGAGTTTGCGGCAGATGAAGGGAATCCGGTTCCATATACATATATTGTATACGAAAGGGTGAGATAGGTTTAAGAGGAGTATTATAACCACCCCGTCCCCGCTGAAGCGGGTCCACCTCCCGCCAAAAGCGGGGGGAAATTTTGGTCTTACCCCTTAACTTTCTCCTCCTTTTTAAAGGAGCCTGCCTGCCGGCAGGCAGGGAGTACCCTGACCGAAGCGTCAGGGGGAGGTGGTTTTTTAAAAACCTTCGTTTAAATTTTTTTTCCTTTTCAATTAAACCTTTTTATTAATCTTGCATCTAAAAAGTTGTTAATCGAAATTACTCACTTAAAAATAAGACTTATGAAAACAAAGACTTTTTTAATGATTGCAGCTTTAGCAATATTCTCATTCGCATCATGTACCAAAGAATCAACTATTGATCAGGCTAGTCTTGATGTGGTAGATGATGATGCTGTAACTGATGCTGTTTTTGAGGATGTATTCAACACCGTCGATAATGCCGACATTATTCTTGATGATTATCAGAAAGGTGGTGATGCAAAATCATTTGTATTGTCAGATTCATGCCCGACAATAACAATTGATCATCCTTCCGATGCAGTTTGGCCAAAAACCATTACAATCGATTTTGGAAACGGTTGTACCGGATTATACAATAATACAAGATCGGGTAAGATTATAATTGTAGTAACTGGCCCAAGACTGGCAACCGGTTCAAAAAAGACAGTCACTCTTGATAATTATTATATCAATGGTATTAAAGTTGAAGGTACCAAAGTTCATGAAAACATGGGGACCAACAATGATGGTCATATGGTATTCAAGGTTACTCTTACCGACGGTAAGCTCACATTACCTGACGGAGACATAATTGAACGTTCTTTTGAACAGGAAAGGGAATGGACAGATGGTCTTAATACCAGGAACATCTGGGATGATGAATGTCTGGTTACAGGGACCGGGGAAGGCCTGACAATTAATGATGTTGCTTATTCAACTACGATTACAACAGAATTGCACTGGAAACGCGTATGCATGTTTATTGTGAGCGGTGTTGTAAATATTGAAAGAGAAGGATTGAATCCTGTCGTTGTGGATTTTGGTACTGGTGAATGTGACGCATTTGCAACTGTTACTTCAGGTGGCTATTCAAAAGAGGTAACGCTAAGGTTCCGTCATCGCAGCATGGGGAAATAGAAGGATTTTGGATAATAAAAAAGAGGCTGAATTTTCAGCCTCTTTTTTTATGATGCTTTCAGCACCGTCATATCAATTCTTTCGAGCTTATGACTAGCATAATCAATTGTAATCGTAAGCTCCTCTTTTTCTACCGATGGCATTTCGAACATAGCATCAAGCATTATTGCTTCGCATATTGATCTGAGACCCCGGGCGCCAAGCTTGAACTCAACTGCCTTATCGACAATAAAATCAAGAACTCCATCTACAAAGGTAAGGTCAATATTATCCATCTTGAAAAGCTTGATATATTGTTTCACAAGAGCATTCTTAGGTTCAGTAAGAATTGCCCTGAGTGCCTTCTTATCAAGAGGATCGAGATGAGAAACGACCGGAAGCCTGCCAATAATCTCAGGGATAAGTCCAAATGCTCTCAGGTCTTGTGGAGCAATATATTTAAGAAGATTGTCCTTATCGACTTTTTCCCTGATCTTTGATGCGCCGTAACCAATAATTTGAGTATTAAGTCTGCTGGCTATTTTCTTTTCAATGCCAACAAATGCACCTCCGCAGATAAAGAGAATATTTTTGGTATCGACAGGTATCATTTTTTGTTCAGGGTGCTTACGTCCTCCCTGGGGAGGTACATTTACGATTGATCCCTCAAGGAGCTTAAGAAGTCCCTGCTGAACGCCTTCACCTGATACATCGCGTGTTATTGAAGGATTATCACCCTCTTTTCTTGCAATTTTGTCGATCTCATCTATAAAAACTATACCTTTTTCAGCTGCCTTTACGTCATATTCTGCGTTCTGAAGCAGACGGGTAAGAAGGCTTTCAATATCTTCTCCGACATAACCTGCTTCAGTAAGAACAGTTGCATCAACGATAGTAAAAGGAACATGAAGCATTCTTGCAATAGTTCTTGCCAGAAGTGTCTTCCCTGTACCGGTCTCGCCAACAAGAATTATATTCGATTTTTCAATTTCAACATCATCAGGATCAGGTTTCTGCATCAGTCTTTTATAATGATTATAGACTGCTACAGATATAATCTTTTTGGCCATATCCTGTCCGATAACATACTGGTCGAGAAAAGCTTTAATTTCAGAAGGTTTAAGAAGGTTTATTGTATCGAATGAGATATTCTTTTTAGTTCCAAGCTCTTCATTCATAATAGAATAAGCCTGCTCGATACAATGATCGCAAATATGACCTTCAAGTCCGGCAATAAGAATGCTGGCCTCTTTCTTGGTCCTGCCGCAGAATGAACACTTATCCATTTTATACTAATGTTCGCTTTTTTGGAGGATCTCATCGATCATTCCGTAATCTTTTGCTTCCTGGGATGTCATCCAATAATCTCTGTCAGAGTCTTTTTCAACTTTTTCCACAGGGTTCCCGGAATGAAATGCTATTATCTCGTAAAGCTCTTTCTTAAGCTTTATAATTTCACGAGCCTGGATCTCGATATCTGATGCCTGACCTTCAAATCCACCTGCTGGTTGATGTATCATTATCCGTGAATGCTTCAAAGCAGATCTTTTACCCTTTTTACCTGAGGTAAGAAGGACTGCTCCCATTGAGGCAGCCATCCCGGTACAGATAGTTGCAATGTCGGACGATATATATTGCATTGTGTCGTAGATGCCAAGTCCGGCATTGACTCCTCCTCCTGGCGTGTTGAAGTAGATCTGAATATCCTTACCAGGATCCGAAGAATCGAGATAAAGCAGCTGCGCCTGGATAATGTTTGCCACGTAATCGTCGATAGGCAAGCCGAGGAATATTATCCTGTCCATCATCAGACGTGAGAATACATCCATTGATGCTACATTTAACTGTCTTTCCTCGATAATTGTTGGAGATATATAGCTGCCCCAGATAGAGGCATATCTGTGAAGAGTCAGGCTGCTGATGCCATGTCTGCTTCTTGCATATTTACCAAAATCGTCAATATTGCTCATTTTTGTAGTCTTTGAAATTAAGGTACAAAGATACTAATTTTAACATAATTGCCTGATTACTATTCGAAAAGCTTATTGAATTCCTCAACAGATACATTCTTGCTTTCGATACTCACATAATCCTTCAATAACTGTAAGACTTTGTCTTCCAGTATCTTATCAGCAATCCTCTTTGCATCTTCCTCTCTTTTAAGAGTTTCTTTGGCATAGTTGGTAATCTGTTCATCGGTAGCATAGAAAAGACCGTATTGCCGGAACTGGTATCTGGTAATGATTTCAGCTTCTTTCTGAAGCTCTTCCTCTGTGATCTTTACTTCATTCTCTTTTGCTATTTTGCTTCTGATAAGCTGCCACTTAAGGTCATGTCTGAAGCTGTCGAATTCCTTTTCGATCTCTTCGCTGGTAGTTTTTTCATTAACTCTCAGAAGCCATCTTTTCAGGAATTCCTCAGGCAGACTGAAATCAGTTTTTTCAATGATCAGTTTCTTGATATCCTGCATCAGCTTAAATTCGCTTTCACGTTTAAGGCTTTCTCTTATTTCTTCTTCGATTTTATTATGAAATTCTTCTTCAGAATTGACAATACCTTCACCATAGATTCTGTTAAAAAGCTCCTGGTTGATTTCAGCAGCATGGAATCTTGTTAGCTCACTGATAGTGAATCTGAAAGTGCCTTCAAGACCTTCGACTTCCTCTTTCTTCTTTTTCAGCAAACCTGCAATTTCGAGATCATTTGGGAATGCTTTTTTAATGTCAAAATCAACAGAATCGTTTTCTTTCTTACCGATAAATCCTTTTTTTATCTCCTCGTCCTTTATAATATCAATAGCAAGTGTCGAAGCTTCATTTACAGGACCTTCGGGCTTGAGATTTCCTTTATCATCCAGCGCTTCGATTTTTCCTTTAATTATATCTTTCTCTTCTGAGATATCAGCTTTCCGGAGTTCGCCAAAACGACGGGTATAGTTATTGATAAAGTCCGATTTCATTTTTTCGTCAATGGCGATTTCATATTGACTGACCTTATTTTTCTTGCTTATATTCAGATCGAAAGCAGGGGTCAGGCCTATATCAAATGAAAAGGAAAATTCATCCTGCGTTTCAAAGTCGATAATCTCCTGTTCATTGGTTTTTGGCAGCGGATCTCCAAGGATCTCAATTTTCTCGTCGGTCAGGTATTTATGAACGTTTTCGCTTACCGCTTTATTGATTTCATCAATTTTTACAGCTTTGCCATACATTTTTTTAATAATACCCATTGGCACCATTCCGGGACGAAATCCTTTAATATTGGCTTTTTTACGATAGTCCTTCAGCACATTTTCGACTTTTTCTTCATAATCCGTTTTTACGATTTCAATCTTCAGGACAGCATTAAGATCGTCAATCTTTTCTCTTGCGATATTCATTTTATTTGTTATTTATTGGATTCAAAAAAACCGCCAAAACGCATTATTACTGAGGTTAAGGGCGGTTTGTCATACTTGTGCGGATGAAGGGACTCGAACCCCCACGTCATTAAGACACAAGATCCTAAGTCTTGCTCGGCTACCAATTACGACACATCCGCATAAAATCGGGGCAAAAGTACAGAAAAATATTATTTTAGCAAACAGCAATGATTACCTGCGAAGTTCAAAGTTCTTTCCAAGGTAAACTTTCCTTACATGTTCATCTTCAGCAAGTTGTTTAGATGTGCCTGATTTCAGGATTTTGCCTTCAAAAAGCAGGTAGGCACGATCTGTAATTGAAAGGGTTTCGTGAACGTTATGATCGGTTATCAGGATTCCAATATTTTTGTTTCTCAGATTCGAAACGATGCTCTGAATATCTTCAACGGCAATTGGATCGACGCCTGCAAATGGTTCATCAAGAAGGATAAACTTGGGTTTAAGTGCAAGAGCTCTGGCAATTTCAGTTCGTCTTCTTTCTCCGCCGGAAAGCTGGGTACCCTTACTTTTTCTGATTTTTTGCAATCCGAATTCATTCAATAATAATTCAACCCTTTCAGCCTGTTCTTTTTTCGATAATCCCGACATTTCAAGAACGGCCTTCAAGTTATCTTCGACAGACAGATTCCTGAAAACAGAAGCTTCCTGTGCAAGATAACCTATACCTTTTCGGGCACGTTTATAAACCGGCAGGGTTGTAATCTCTTCATCATCAAGAAATATTTTGCCTTCTCTTGGTCTGATGAGGCCGACTATCATATAGAATGAAGTGGTTTTTCCAGCACCATTCGGTCCGAGCAAACCTACAATTTCACCCTGTTCGACTTCAAATGAAACGTGGTCAACAACTGTGCGGTTGTGATACTTTTTAACCAGGTTTTCAGTGTATAGTTTCATTGCAAAATCTATGTTGTTGCTTTTTCAGCTTTAGCTGTATCACTATCTTTCATAAATTCGTCGTGCTCCTTGTCTTTTAACCTCATCACTCTTGCCGAAATAAAGATACTGACTTCATAAAGTAAAAGCAATGGAATAGCTACAAGTGTCTGTGAAAAAACATCAGGCGGAGTAATTACTGCTGCTACAATAAAGATAACAACGATCGCATGTCTTCTGTATTTCCTCATAAAGGTAGGGGTGATTATCCCGATCTTGGTGAGGAAAAATGCAATTATCGGAAGCTCAAAAACAAGTCCGGTTGCAAAACATAATGAAGTCAATGTTCCAATATAGGATCTTATATTGATCTGGTTAGTAACATCCGGACTTATCCGGTATGAACTCAAAAAATGAATCGAAAGAGGAGCCAGCATATAGTAGCCGAAAATAACACCCAGAAAGAAAAGAAGAGATGAGGTAAGGACAGCTCCTCTTGCATGTCTGGCCTCATTTGAGTGCAGAGCAGGTTTGAAAAACTTCCAAAATTCCCATAAAATAAACGGTAAAGCTGCTATTATACCTGCTACCATAGCAACAATAATATGGGTGTTAATCTGTCCGGACATTTTAATGCTTATCAGATTAAAGGGTTTTGTATTAATAC
>JBGOXH010000323.1:0-2908 GCA_041479075.1 Bacteroidia bacterium
ACAAACAAGAACTCCAAATTTAACGCACTGATTATCAGATACTTATATTAACATTTCAAACTAACTTATCAACATGTCCCTAACCCCCAAAAAGAGATGTGTATAAAGGGTAGCCTGTCGGAAAGAGGGGGAAGTTATTAATATACAATAATTTACTCCCCCTTCTTTTGCGACAGCAGAGAAGAGCCTGTCCCGCGCAGCTTTAGCGTAGCGGGAGGGTTGTGGGATGAGTACATGAGACAAAAAAAATAGTAATGCGACTCAGAGGGTTAATTACTTTTCCCAAAAAATTTCTTCTCTTCACCCTTTAATAACCGCTTGATATTGTTTCTGTGTGTAATCAGTAAGGCCACTGCGACGAAGATTGAAAACAGTTTGAATAATAAAGATGGTGTTTCAAATACTGTAAACAACAATATTGGAAATGCTATTCCTGCACTCATGGAAGAGACAGAAACTATTCCTGTAATAAGAAAAACTATCAGAAATACTCCTAAGCAGGTTAGTGTGAGGTATGGATGCAAAGCAAGCAGAACACCAAACATAGTTGCAACACCTTTTCCTCCCCTGAAACCTGCAAAAACCGGGAATATGTGACCTATAATAGCTATTAATCCGGTCATTATCTGGAGGTTAGTAGTAAGGGCAGTATCATGTTGAGCAAGGCCAAAAAAAACAGGAAGCATAGCCGCTGTCCATCCTTTTATCATATCGATCAACAGGACAGGAACACCTGTTTTCCATCCAAGTACTCTTATTGCATTTGCTGCTCCGGCATTCCCGCTTCCATGTTCTCTTACATCAATCCCGTGAAAAATCCTGCCGGCCCATACAGCCGTCGGTATTGATCCAAGAATGTAAGCGAGGACAATTGTAATTATTAAAAGCAGTATGTCCATACCGGGATTATTTGTGTGCAAAATCATTGAATATCAACTGATTATGAAATTTTTGGACCATGCTCAACAAGACTTGCAGTTTCCGGATTTGAAGTGAATTTGCTGAAATTATTGATGAATTTCAGAGCAAGGTCAGATGCTGCAATATGCCATTTAGTCCTTGATTCCCAACCATTTGCAGGATCTAGAATACTTTCATCAACACCTTTGATCTTAGCAGGGATGCTGACATTAAAAACCGGAAGATTCAAGAATTCATTATCATTAATGGAATCATCAAGTATTGCATTAATGATACGGCGGGTTGATGGCAGATCAATTCTGCTGCCTGTTCCGTATGGCCCCCTTATCCAGCCGGTATTAATAAGCCATGCTTCAGTTCCATGCATCTTCATCTTTCTTGTCAGCTCATTCGCATAAATGATTGGATCGACCATCAAAAAAGCTGCACCAAAACATGCTGAAAATGAAGGCACCGGTTCAACTATACCTCTTTCTGTGCCTGCAACTTTGGCAGTGTAACCGCTCAGAAAATAATATTTGCACTGTTCTTCGGTGAGGCGGCTTACTGGCGGCAGAACACCAAAAGTATCAGCCGACAGAAAGATTACCTTCGTTGCATGTCCCGCTTTTGACACAGGTTTTACTATATTATTAATATGGTATATTGGGTAGGAGACTCTTGTGTTTTCCGTTTTTGCATCGCTGTTGAAATCAATTGTTCCGTCCGAAAGCACAACAAGGTTTTCCAGAAGTGCATCCCTTCTGATAGCATTGTAAATATCGGGTTCATTCTCCTTGCTCAGCTTGATGCATTTCGCATAACAGCCACCTTCAAAATTGAAGATGCCATCATCATCCCATCCATGCTCATCATCTCCCACGAGAGCTCTGTCAGGATCGGTGGAGAGGGTTGTCTTGCCTGTTCCGGAAAGTCCAAAGAAGATAGCCACATCACCCTTATTACCGACATTAGCTGAGCAATGCATTGAAGCAATTCCCTTGAGTGGAAGGTAGTAATTCATAACCGAGAAAATACCTTTTTTCATTTCGCCGCCATACCATGTTCCACCAATAACTGCCATACTTTCTGTAAGGTTGAAAAAGACAAAGTTTTCAGAGTTGAGCCCCTGTTTCTGCCAGTCAGGGTTGGTGGTTTTTGAAGCATTCAGTACAACGAAATCAGGTTTGAAATTTTTCAGTTCCTGCGTAGTTGGCCTGATGAACATATTTTTTACAAAATGTGCCTGCCAGGCAACCTCCATTATGAACCTTACCTTAATCCTTGTATTCTCATTTGCTCCTGAGAAACAATCGACAACGAACAACCGTTTGCCGGATAACTGCTTGGCAGAAATGATTTTACAATGCTGCCAGATTTCCTGTGTAATAGGCTTATTATCAGATACTTTAGTTTTATCAGATTTCCACCAGACTGTATCTTTTGTCATTTCGTCGAAGACAACATATTTGTCTTTTGGAGAACGCCCCGTAAAGATGCCTGTATCGACTGAAATGGCTCCGGTCTTTGTAATGATTCCTCTTTCAAGCTTTTCGAGATCAGGTTTTGTCTCCTCGGCGAAGAGCAAGTTATAATCCGGATTATAAACAATCTCTTTTACATTGTTTATACCGTATTCGGATAAATTTTTTGCTGTGATCATGCTTAGCAGATTATTTTTAAATGATGAGCGATGCAAAGTAATTAAAATATTAATGCGCAAGTACGCACGAAGGAACACAAAGGCGAAAAAATATAGGGTAATTTAACCATTGACGGTCATATTATTGTCTTATGGTTAGTAATTCTTACTACAAGGTCAGGTTTATTGCAGCCATGCAAAGATTGAAACAGGACAATCAATACGGTTGCCCTGTTTTTTATTGTAAATTTGAGTTGGCTGAATAACAATTCTAAACCATTCAAAAATAATTATTGTGAAATACAAATGGCTCATTCTCGCTTTTTTACCTGCCCTTGCGTCTTCTCAGGAGGTTAAGGTCAGAAG
>JBGOXH010000060.1:0-12795 GCA_041479075.1 Bacteroidia bacterium
CCGGGACATTCGGAGCAATTGTGCTTTCACAGTACGGATGTAAAAGCGCGCCTAAGATAGGACTTCAGCTATACACAATAAGGGATGCCATGGATAAAGATGTCCCAGGCTCACTGAAAAAAGTCGCTGATATTGGGTATAAGTATATTGAGCTTGCTGGATATGCCGATGGAAAGTTCTACAAGTATGAGCCCGCTGAATTCAGGAAGATAGTAAATGATCTTGGGATGGAGATCTTAAGCAGCCATACACAGGTGGAAGGAGCTGGTGTAACTCTCGACAATGCAAAAAAGATGGCTGAAGACCATGCGAAGCTTGGCGTAAAATATTGCCTGCAGCCATGGATCGTTGAAGAGATGCGTACCACTATTGCCAGTTACCAGAGGATGGCTGCAAACTGGAACCAGATAGGGGAGATCATGAAGGGATTCGGAATGCAGTTCGGATATCATAACCACAATTTTGAATTCGACACTGTTGAAGGAAAGATCCCTTATTTTGATGTTATGCTGGCTGAGCTTGATAAAAACCTTGTAACCATGGAACTTGATATTTTCTGGACTACCAAGGCAGGGCAGGATCCTGTTGAGATATTTAAAAAGTATCCGGGCAGGTTTCAGCTTTTCCACATGAAGGATATGTACACAAAGGAAGCTCCCTTCTTTACGACGGTCGGTGTCAAGGACTTTGCACCTGTAGGTGAGGGAATAATTGATTTTAAAAGGATCCTTGCTGAAAAGAAAACTGCCGGAATGAAGTATATGGTTGTCGAACAGGATCAGAGCAGGGCAGGAACTCCTTTTGAAGATATTAAGACGAGCCTGGTAAACCTTACAACCAAAATACTGGTTTAGATTCCCCGGACTGAAGGTAGAATCGTGCATATCAAGGTAAATGTCAGCGATTTTGATATGCAATTATTATAATTAATTATATTTGCATGATTTTTGAATAAAGGATTATTGCTTTAAATTATGCGCAGGGTCATTCTTATAATTCCTGTTTTATTTCTTTGGCTTGCTGGACTTACCGTCATAGTCCATATGATTATTCCACATGATCATCATTTGTATGATATTTATTCTTACCCCGTTGATAAATGTCCTACCTCAGAAAAGAATACCGGACATAGACCTGGAATCCCGGTGAATTGTAATTCACTAAATGACCTTGCTTCAGAAAAGTTAAAACCGATTCAAATTTTACAGAATATTAAGTTTAGTTTTATTACATTCAGCATTTTAATCGATACTCCGGCTTTTAAACTACAAAGTTCCTGTATTAGTCTTATTGACTTTTCAAAGTCAATTTTAGATTCTTATATTCTTGAATTTTCTCTTTTAAGAGCGCCTCCTGCCTTAGCTTAATACTTTTCTTTTTGCTTTTTAATTTAAAGGATTCTTCAAACCCTCTATTCGGTATTTTCCAGAATAAGAGTATGAAAATTAACAGGTTATCGGCGAGGCAGATAAAAGAAGCCAAAATAAAGACTGAAAAAAGAACCAGCAGAAGGCTCCTTAAATGGTTTATCCTGGTATTAGTTCTTGGTGTGTTATTTGAATATTTCTATTCCAATGGGTCCGAAATTAGATATAAATTCAGACAGAAAGAGCTTTATGGAAAGGTTATCCCGGTTGATTTGATCTGTATGACAGGCAATTATTTTATGGAACATAAAACTATAAAGTTTGTTTGTCAGGCTAAAGTATTTTATATGTGTAGTGAATATTGCGAAATTGCGTTGATTAATGATTTTAAAAAATTTGCATTTACAAAGGATACTATATCCGGAGATTGGATAAATAAATCGGATGCTATTCCTGGGTTGAGGCAAAAGAACAAACCCGAAATAATCTATTTTGCAAATATGAAGAATTTTCAGAATTATTATAATAAGAACAAGAAAAACAGTAAATAAATGATTATTAATAAATTAGATTTAAAATGATAGATAGAATAATCACTTTCTCAGTAAAGAATAAATTCATTGTAGGATTATTCATTGTGGCTTTGATCGGTTGGGGTACATATTCATTATCGAAATTGCCAATTGATGCAATTCCTGATATTACCAATAACCAGGTACAGGTTATTTCTCTGGCACCTTCCTTAGCTGTACAGGAGGTAGAAAGTATTATTACAGCACCTATTGAAGTTGCGGTCGCTAATATTCCTGATATTATTGAACTCAGGTCTATCTCGCGATTGGGATTATCTGTTATAACCGTTGTGTTTAAAGATGGTATAGATATATACTGGGCAAGGCAGCAGCTAGGTGAACGCCTGAAAGAAGCTGAAGAATCAATTCCGTCCGGTTTGGCGCAGATATCACTTGCTCCTATTTCTACCGGATTGGGTGAAATATTTCAATACCGGCTGGCAGTGGAAAAAGGATATGAACAAGAGTATAATCCAATGGAGCTCAGAACAATTCAGGACTGGGTAGTTCGACGTGAAATGCTTGGGACAGCAGGAGTAGCAGATATTAACAGTTATGGTGGTTTTGTAAAGCAATATGAGATAGCAGTAAATCCGGAAAGACTCAGGAGTATGAACATGACCCTTACCGATATATTTACTGCTCTTGAAAAAAATAACGAAAATACCGGCAGTGCATACATAGATAAAAATCCAACAGCTTACTTCATCAGAGGCATTGGTCTGGTTAAGTCTCTTGAAGATATTGAAAAGATAGTAGTTAAGACTACTAATTCCGGAGTTCCTGTATTAATAAGGGATATTGCAACAGTCCAGTACGGCAATGCCACAAGGTATGGTGCTTTTGTTGTTGATACAACAGAAGCTGTTGGTGGGGTTGTAATGATGTTGAAAGGTGCAAATGCACATGAGGTTATTGCTAATGTTGAAACCCGCATAGAATCAATTCAAAAGTCATTGCCAAAAGAGGTAACAATTGAGCCGTTTCTGAATCGATCTGATCTTGTCGGACGTGCAATTGGAACTGTTTCAAGAAACCTGATTGAGGGTGCTTTAATCGTAATTTTTATTCTGGTTTTATTGCTTGGGAATATGCGTGCCGGACTTATCGTGGCATCGGTCATCCCGCTTGCTATGCTATTTGCTGTTTCAATGATGAGACTTTTTGGAGTTTCAGGAAACCTGATGAGTCTTGGGGCAATCGACTTCGGACTAATAGTTGACGGTGCTGTCATAATTGTCGAAAGCGTTGTTCATAGGATTTCCATGAGCAAGCATCACCATCCGGGTATATTGAAATTAAACCAGGAGCAGATGGATGAAAACGTACTCGATTCGACAAAACGAATGATGAGTTCGGCAACTTTCGGGCAGATAATTATATTGATAGTTTATCTGCCGATAATGGCGCTCGTGGGCATCGAAGGAAAAATGTTCCGGCCAATGGCACAGGTAGTTACTTTTGCATTGATTGGCGCTACAATTCTTTCGCTCACCTATGTTCCAATGGTATCTGCTTTATTCCTGAGTAAGAATACAAGCCACAAACCAAATTTTTCTGACCGTTTAATGGATTGGATCCGTAAAGCATTTAATCCTGCAATTGCATTTGCACTGAAAAGAAAACTTCTGGTTTCTATATCAGCTGTTGCTTTATTCCTTTTCAGTCTTGTTTTATTCAGCCGTTTGGGAGGGGAATTTATTCCCCAGCTTGAAGAAGGCGACCTTGCCTCAAGTGTAATAACTCTTCAGGGAGGATCATTAACTAACACTGTAAATGATGTTATTAAAGCAAATAGAATTTTGCTTGAGAATTTTCCGGAGATAAAACATGCAGTATGTAAAATAGGCGCAGGAGAGATACCAACAGACCCTACTCCAATGGAGACAGGTGATTATGTCATTACACTTAAAGATAAACGTGAATGGGTTTCAGCTACCACACGTGAGGAGCTTGTTAGTAAAATGGAAGAAAAGCTGATTCCACTGGCAGGTGTTAAATTTGAATTTCAGCAACCTATTCAAATGCGTTTTAACGAATTGATGACCGGCTCAAAACAAGACATAGCCATTAAAATATTTGGAGATGACTTGATTATGCTATCCGAAAAAGCTGCTGATGTCGAAAAAGTTATTCAAACAATTGCCGGGGTTCAGGATATTAATGTTGAGAAAGTTACTGGTCTAGCACAGATACAGATTGAATACAACCGTGATCGTCTGGCACAGTATGGTCTTTCTGTGGAGGATGTAAACCAGGTATTACGTGCAGCTTTTGCTGGTAGTCAGGCAGGTGTTGTATTTGATGAAGAAAAACGATTCGGATTGGTAGTTCGTCTGGACAAAGATTACAGACAGAGTCTTGATGATGTAAAGAATCTCACCGTCGCTCTTCCTGACGGACATCAGATACCATTTAACCAGGTGGCTGACATTTCAATTAAATCAGGTCCTGCACAGGTTTCGAGAGAAAATACTAAACGAAGGATAACTATCGGATTTAATGTCCGTAACCGCGATACTAAAAGCGTAATAAATGATGTGACGGCTCAAATAAATAATAAAATTCAACTACCCACAGGATATTATATTTCATATGGAGGTCAGTTCAAGAATCTTGAAGCTGCCCAGAAAAGACTATCCATAGCAGTGCCAGTTGCCTTGCTATTAATCTTTGTACTGCTCTATTTTACATTTCATTCCGTTAAGCAATCACTACTGATTTTTACAGCAGTTCCCATGTCAGCTATTGGAGGAGTTTTCGCCCTGTGGATACGCGGAATGAACTTCTCAATATCGGCAGGTGTGGGTTTCATAGCATTATTTGGTGTCGCTGTGCTTAACGGCATCGTGCTGATTGCTGAGTTTAACAGACTCGAAAAGGAAGGTATTACAGACATTACCGAGCGCGTGCGAAAAGGTTTGAATACACGCTTGCGTTCTGTAATTCTGACGGGTGCTGCTCCGGCTATGGGATTCTTACCAATGGTCATTTCTACCTCTGCAGGTGCAGAAGTACAAAAACCTCTGGCAACAGTGGTAATAGGAGGCCTTATCACTGCCACTCTTCTTACATTGTTAATTCTTCCTGTTTTTTACATCTTTTTTTCTTCAACTAAATTCAGATTCAGACTTAATGGCGGTTCTACTAAAAAACTTGCAGCTATTTTCCTGTTATTTGGTGCTACATCAATTTTAAATACTGCAGTCGGCCAGCAACCGGGAGTCATTAATCTGCATGATGCAATTCAGATGGCTTTGGACAGTAACCTTTCAGTAAAGTCTTCTGCATTATCAATAGATGTGCAGAAGGCTCTCAAGGGGGCTGCTCTCGATCTTCCAAAAGCAGTTATTGGCGGGCAATATGGACAGTTCAACTCATATACTAACGACAACAGTGTTGCTGTTTCTCAATCATTTGCATTCCCCTCAGTGTATGTCAACCGGTATAAGCTGGCCAATGCAAATATTAAAAGCAGTGAATTGCAATACCGGGTTTCTCAACTTGAAATAGCTACACAGGTGAAACAGGTTTACTGGCAATTTGTATTCCTGTCTTCAAAACAAAAACTGCTGATGTACCAGGATAGCCTTTATTCAGGCTTTTTAAGGGCAGCGGAATTAAGAGCAAAAGCCGGAGAAACAAACCGGTTGGAAATGATCACTGCCCGTTCTCAAAACCTTGAAATAAAAAACCAGTTGTATCAGGTAACTTCAGATATCGCAATCAGTAGTCGTAGACTTAAAGTCTTATTAAATAGCAGATTGCCTTTAACGCCATCAGTTAAAGAAGTGCATCGAATAGATTTTGCACTTAATTCTGATAGTGTTTCAGTTGAACAGAATCCACTTCTGGGTTATATAAAGCAGCAAGTCGAAATTTCACAAATTGAGAAAAGACTTGAACGGAGTCAGTTGTTGCCGGATTTAAACATCGGCTATTTCAGTCAAACAATTATAGGAACACAGGATGTTAATGGTGTACCACGCAGTTTTGGCAAGGATTTCCGGTTTACAGGTGTTCAGGCCGGTATATCTGTCCCTCTATGGATTTCTCCATATACGTCAAGAGCAAAGGCTGCAAAAATAACTGAAAACATAGCAAGGACAAATGCGGAAAACTATGCAAAATCAATTTCCGGCAGTTTACAGTCATTACTTGATGAGTATAATAAATACACTTCAAGTGTCGATTATTATGAAAAGCAAGCCGTTCCTGAAGCTGATCTGATAATTGAACAGGCATCCCTTAGTTATAAAGCAGGAGCCTTAGATTACCTCGATTATGTACTTACACTAAACAGAGCATTAGCTATCAGACAGAACTATCTTGATGCACTTAATAATTTCAACCAGACAATTATCGAGATTGAATATATCACAGGTAAAATATTTTAAACTATATAAATCATGAAAGAAGTAAGTTTCAAATTATCAATAATCATTTTGGGCCTCATTATTTCCTTAAACTCTTGTACTAATGGAGATAGCAAACCAGTTGCAGAGGCCACAAAGGTCGAAGTCCTGCCCGAAGATATAGTCGAATTACGTGACGATCAGATTAAACTTGCCGGCATTCAGACCGGTTCAGTTGAGATGCGATCAGTAAGCAACACGCTTAAAGTTAATGGAATTGTTTCAGTTGCACCACAAAACCAGGCAACCGTATGTATGCCTTTGGGAGGTTTTATTAAGAGTACTACTCTTTTACCGGGAAATGCTGTTAACAAGGGTCAGATTCTTGCAATTATAGAAAATCAGGATTTCGTTGATATTCAGCAGAATTATCTCGAGGCAAAAAACAGGCTGGTATTTGCAGAAGCAGAATTTAAGCGTCATACAGATTTGTACAAAGAAGATGTTTATTCAGAGAAAAATGTTCAACAGGTCACAGTGGATTATAAAAACCTCAAGACATTAGTAAAATCTCTGGAGCAAAAGCTGTTTCTTATAGGCATTAATCCTGATCAGCTCAGCGAAGACAATATCAGCAATGCAGTTAACCTTGTTTCCCCCATTAAAGGTTTTCTGAAAGCAGTTAATGTAAATATCGGGAAATATGTTTCACCAACCGATATTCTTTTCGAAATTGTAAACAGTGATAAACTATTTCTTGAACTGACACTGTTTGAAAAAGATGCTGAAAAAGTAGCCCCGGGACAGAAACTCAGCTTTTCTGTTAACAATGGAGATGACGTTCATGAGGCTGTGATTACACAGACCGGAAAAGCAGTCAGTGATGACAAAACCTTCATAGTTTATGCTTCAGTTATTAGTGCTTGCAAAAATGTTTTACCGGGAATGTATGTAAATGCATTAATTGAAGAATCAGTCAAAAAAGTAACAGCGCTTCCTTCAGATGCAGTAGTAAGTTTCGATGATAAGAATTACATCTTCGCATTCGAGAAGGATAAATTAGAAGCCGGTAAAGCTATCACCGAATATAGGATCATTGAGGTTAAAAAGGGCGTTACATCATCAGGATATACAGAAATCATGCTTCCTAAAGGGTTTGATGTCATTAACGCAAAGGTAGTCATAAAAGGAGCATATAACTTGCTGTCAGCAAAGAAAAACGCTGGAGAAATGGCATGCTAAACATTAATTCGAAATTATGGAACACAACCATTCAAATAATCGTGATATTATTCTTGGTAATGCCTTTAAAACAGGCATTACCATTAATATCATTTTCATTGCAGTAGAAGCTCTTTTTGGATTTTTTTCAAACTCCATGGCTTTAATAGCCGATGCTGGTCATAACCTGAGCGATGTGTTGGCTTTGGTTTTCTCATGGATTGCAGTTATTTTATCACAGAGACAACCAACTCTGAAATTTACTTATGGATTTCGTCGTTCCACTATACTTATTGCTTTGCTTAATACAATCCTGTTGCTGGTAGCAGTTGCTTTTATTATCTATGAAACTGTTCAAAGGCTCAATAATCCGATGAAGATTGATGCAAAAAGCGTGATTATTGTTGCGGCAATTGGTATTGTTGTAAATGGTTTTACTGCATGGTTATTTATGAAGGGGGAAAAACATGATCTTAATATCCGTAGTGTATTTGTTCACTTTGTGGCTGATGCTTTGGTATCCCTGGGAGTAGTGGTAGCGGGTGTTATCATTGCATTTACAGGTATCCTATGGATTGATTCATTGGTTTCGTTTGCAATTATTGCCGTAATATTATATAGTTCTTATAACCTATTGATTAATTCCGTTAATCTCGCTCTCGATGCGGTACCTGAAAATATTAAAATTGAAGAAGTCCGTGAATATCTTGCAAACCTATCGGAAGTCTCAGGTGTTCATGACCTGCACATTTGGGCTTTAAGCACTACTGAAGCTGCCATGACTGTACATCTTGCAACTCACACCCAAACCGACGTTTCATTTATAAGAGCCATTCAAGACCACTTGCATGAACGATTCAGGATTGAACATGCTACTATTCAGGTTGAATATGGTACCAATATCGTTAATTGTGAAAATAACTGTAATTAAATTTTTGAAAAGCAATTAACCATGATCATAAATATGCTCGAAGTCCTGAGCCCTGTGCCATTACCATTTTGAATCGTACCATGACCTTACATCTGTGGCAACCATTCCGGCCATTCGTGCAGCTTCAATTCCAAGATCGCCGTCCTCAAACACTTCAATATGAGCAGGATCGACATTCATCAGCTCAGCACATTTAAGAAATGTCTCCGGATGAGGCTTGAAGTTGTCAACATCATTTGCTGTGACGACAATATCAAAATATTTTCTGAGACCTGTTATTTCCAGAGTGCGAATAACAGCTTCCCTGTGACCTCCGCTGCCAACGGCCATAGGTAATTTACGATAATATTTTCTGACTATATCAGCGACTGGTTTGACCGGTTTTACATTAGGCTGAACTTTATAAAACTGGTTAAGCTTTTCTTCCAGGATCTGATCAATTGTAACGGTTCCGTCAAGACCACATTTCTTAATTATTTCAGATGCTATTATCCATCCGGGACTGCCTGTATGCTTGCGGAGAAATGCAGGATCTATAACTGCCCCGTATTTGATACATGCTTTCTTCCAACCTTCAAAATGATAAGGCATAGTATCGGCAAGCGTGCCATCAAGGTCAAAAATCAATCCTTTGATTCCCTTCTTAATATCGTACTTCATTCAATAAAAATAAATGGCAAAGATAAAGAAATTGATGAATACAGAATTATAGATGATTACCTGAATGAATCATCATTAAATCAATGAGTTATAATGCTTAGCTAAAAAACCAGACAATCCTGTAGCAGTTTATAAGCGAGTGTATTTTTTTTATCAATTCCGGCGAAGAATCCGTCCAGGTACATAATCATATCTTTTTTTGATTTTTCCTTTAAATACGGGAAATCATATATGACTTTGTATAAAGCTTCTTTTTTAGCTAAAAATTCCTGCAATGCTTTAATAAAAACTTCTTTATCTCTGCATATACCAAGATACTTGCGCTCACGTACCGATGCAAGGCCTAATCCTTCGAAAGGAACTGCATAATCGGCATCAACCAGACCTGCATAGTCAAAATCAAAAGGTAATATTACTCCCAGGTTCGGTCTGTCTGAAGAACCCTGCGACAAAACAACTATATTATGCTTCACCGGAACTGACCAGTCAGTATTTCCAATCATGTAATTGAAAATTGCCATCATGTCCATTATCTCAGGTTTAATATTCTTTTGAGTTATATTCGGCACTTTTACCTCAACACAATTTGTCCGTTTGCACAAAGCTTCCAGAGGTTCAATAATGAAGGCAAATTGCTTTACCGGTTTGCTTTGTTTTCGTGTGTTGATATAATTAATCTGAGACAGCCTTACTTTAAAGCTGTTCTCAGTGAGCACATTATAAAGCTTATATATCAGGTATTCTTTCAATGTATACTCTTCATTACCCAGTTTACAATGTGTAACCAATTTCAGTTTGTCTACATTTCTGAATTCATCATTTGACAATTCTGACTTTCTGAAATTTAATCTGATAGGAGGGAAATCACAATAATCTCTGCGAAGTTCACCGCGAGCTCTTAATTTTATTTCTTTGTTTATTGAATCTGTCTCGCTTAGGTGATAAGTAAGGATTGCATTCTGATAAACTGTATCGGTTTTTTCTTTTTTGTACGCATTTATATCAAACCGAAGAGTAAGTTTCAATAATTCATCAGTCTCAAAAAGCCTTAGATTCTTGTTTAAAGTATCTTTTACTTCATAAGTGACATCAACAGTATCTTTTTGACCGAATGCAGGTAGTATCAGAATACCTGACAGAAAAAAAAGGGTGTATAGTTTTTTCATCAGATTGTAATTATGACACATTAAATTATTGCACTAATTTACTATAAATGGGGTAATAATACAAATGATAAGAAAGCTATATCAAAATCACTACCTACCCCTGACGTTTACAGTCAGTGACGGAGTAGTTTAAAAGACTTTTATGCCACCATCAATAAAATATGACAATGTTTACTTTTTATATTGAGCCAGGTAATCAATTACCTGACGGTAAACATTCTCAGCTGTAAAACCGAATTTCTCATCAAGTACTTTATAAGGAGCAGAATATCCAAAGCTGTTAACTCCCCATACCTTACCCATAGGACCCACCAGACCTTGCAATGTGACTGATAGTCCGGCAGTTAAACCAAATACCGGAACATCATCGGGCATTATTGATTTCCGGTAACCGGCTGGCTGCCCCCTGAATAATCCTTCAGAAGGAGCGGAGATGATCCTGGCTTTCAGGTTATCTTTTTTCAGAAGTTGTGCTCCTTCAACAAGTGTAGATACTTCTGATCCGCTTGCTATAAGAATTACGTCTGGTTTACCCTGGCAATCCTGAACAATATAAGCTCCGTTACTTGTCTGAAGAGCATCATTAAATCTTTCATTTTTGCCGGAAGGAAGATCTTTGATATTCTGACGGGAAAGAATTAGTGCGGTTGGAGTCTTCTTATTTTCGAGAGCCAACTTCCACGCCACATTTGTTTCAATAGCATCGGCCGGCCTCAGCACGAGCATACTGTTCTCTCCATGATGGTTTTTCAGATGCTCCATCAGACGTATCTGTGCCTCCTGCTCAACAGGCTGGTGTGTCGGGCCATCCTCACCAACGCGGAATGCATCATGTGTCCAGATGTATTTTACAGGAAGTCCCATAAGACAGGCAAGACGAACAGCAGGTTTCATATAATCGGAGAAGACAAAGAATGTTCCGCATGCCGGTATTACGCCTCCGTGCAGCGCCATGCCATTCATTACTGCAGCCATTGTAAGCTCGGCTACTCCAACCTGTAAAAAGGCTCCTGAAAAATCGCCTTTGACAAATTGTTTTGTATTTTTCAGGAAGCCATCAGTTTTATCAGAATTTGAAAGGTCGGCTGACGCAACTATCATATTCTCAATCTTTTTGGCGAAAACACTTAATACGGTTGACGATGCAACCCTTGTTGCTGAACCCTCTTTCTGTTGAATTGCTTTGAAATCAATCTCAGGTACGTTCCCTGAATAGAAAAGATGAAGCTTCTGATCAAGCTCGCTGTTTTTTGATGCCCATTCAGCTTTTTTGTTCTTCCATTCTGCAGCCTGCCTGCGTTTAGTATCGATTACTTTCTTGTAAAGATCTATGACATCTGCAAATACTTTGAACGGATCCGAAATATCTCCTCCAAGATTTATTAGTGATTTTTCAAATGATCCTCCGGCTTCGCTTACCGGCATTCCATGAGTTGATGTCTTTCTCTCGAAGCTTTTTCCGTCATTATCAAGAAGACCCTTTCCCATTATTGTTTTACCAATAATTATTACAGGCTTATCTTTTGATTTAATTGCAGTGTTCAGAGCTTTTCTTATTTGATCGTGATCATTTCCTTCGATTGTTATCACTTCCCATCCCCATGAACGATATTTGGCAGCTGTATCTTCACATGTAACTGCTTTAGTTTCAGTTGATAACTGTATATCGTTAGAATCGTAAAACATAATCAGGTTATTGAGTCCAAGGAATCCGGCCAGACGGCCTGCTCCCTGTGAAATCTCTTCCTGAACACCACCGTCGGAGATATAAGTATATGTTTTATGTGCAAACAATTCGCCAAATCTTGCAACCAGGAATCTCTCAGCTATTGCAGCACCAACTGCCATGGTATGGCCTTGTCCCAGAGGACCTGAAGTATTCTCAATTCCTCGTGTGACATCAAGTTCAGGGTGGCCCGGCGTTGGGCTTCCCCACTGACGGAATTGCATTAATTCTTCAATTTTAAAATGCCCTGTAAGCGCAAGTATGGAATATAGCATAGGTGACATGTGACCAGGGTCAAGAAAGAACCTGTCGCGATTAATCCATTTTGGATAACCAGGGTCAAAGTTCAGGAATTCAGAAAAAAGAATATGAATAAAATCTGCTCCGCCCATTGCTCCGCCCGGATGACCTGATTTAGATTTTTCAACCATCGACATGGCCAGGATGCGGATATTATCTGCTGCAAGTTTGTTTACGTCTTTGTTCATGAAATCCTAAAATTATTATTTAGTGACAAAAGTAAAAAAATTAACCATAGAATTACTTACAGTCTTTGGTACGGATTTATAATCCGTGCCATTGTCAATGAGATTCCTCATTCCTCCGCCAGCCGGCGGATACATTCGGAATGGCGGTGTGTTGTTTCGGAATTATGAGGGGAGCGGCGATTTTCTCAGGGAAATCGCCGCGCCCCACATTTGTTAGTACAAATTGGGTGTAATTCCGGGCGTGAGCGCGGGATGTCCAAATCAATTAAAGGCGTAGAACCAGGGATGACACGGGTAATTTTTGGTTTA
>JBGOXH010000242.1:0-4419 GCA_041479075.1 Bacteroidia bacterium
AACAGTTTCTGCCCGGACATTTTCAGTAGAAGAAACTGAAAGGTATTCTGGAAGCATAGGTGACCCTGCCAGAATGGCTTCAAATTTTGCAGGAATCGCAACAATATGTGATCAGAGGAATGATATTGTGATCAGGGGAAATTCACCGCTTGGTGTATTATGGAGATTAGACGGTATTGATATACCTAATCCAAATCATTTTTCATCGTTTGGTGCAAGCGGAGGTCCTATAAGTATTCTGAACAACAATCTTCTTACAAATTCCGATTTTTTTACCGGAGCTTTTCCGGCTGAATATGGTAATGCACTCAGTGGTGTCTTCGATCTTAAAATGCGCCAGGGGAGTAATCAGAAGTATGAATATGTTGCCCAGGCGGGTATGAATGGATTTGAAATTGGTGCAGAAGGCCCGATAGTTAAGAATAGTTCTTCTTTTCTTATCAACTACAGATATTCAACACTGGCCATTGTTGATGCAATGGGTTTTAAAGTAGGAATTAATGCAATTCCTTTCTACCAGGATGCTTCCTTCAAGATATCATCCGGGTATACAAAACTGGGCAGATTTTCATTGATCGGAATTGGTGGTTACAGTTATGTAAAAGAATTTGATTCAAAAAAAGATACATCTGAACTTAATAACGGGAAAGGAGAAAATTTTACATTTGATTCAGGGATGGGTTCAATCGCTTTAATCCATAAACTTCTCATTAACAATAAAATAAATATTGGAAACAGTATTTCGCTGTCATACACGGTCAGCCGGATTACTGAAGATACTTTTTCTATCAAATTGCCGGAGCCTGCAGCACAATACCGCCAAAAATCTGATGAAAAAGGAATCAATTTTTCTTCAAATTGGAAGTACAAACTTAATCCAAAGAATAATTTTCAGGGCGGGATAAACTTCCAAATGCTTCAATTTCAATTCATTGATAGCGTAAATTCCGGAAGTGGCTTTACTGTAAATCAAGATCAGAGGGGGAACTATAATCTTTTAAAATCTTATGTTCAGTGGCAGCATAAATTCACTGACAATCTGGTTGTGTAAAGTGGACTGCATTTTTTGCTATTCACATTTAACAATAAATATTCTGCAGAGCCAAGAATTGGATTAAAATGGAGCTTTTATTCAAAGCACTCTATAAATTTTGGATTCGGTTTGCACAGTCAGCTTGCTCCACGGATGTTTTATGTAGTTGAAAGCGAGACAAATCCTGGTGTGTATGATGAACTAAATCAAAAGCTTGGCTTTTCAAAAAGTATGCATTTTGTTATCGGTTACAACTGGCTGATTACAGATAATCTGCGATTGAAATTAGAATCATACTTTCAGCATTTATACGATATCCCTGTGAAAAAAGGAAATCCGGCTTATTCAATGTTAAATTTCGGCGATAATTATTTTGATCAGCTTCCTATTATTGACAGTCTGGTGAATGCCGGAAAAGGAAAAAACTATGGAATAGAGCTGACTCTGGAAAAGTTTCTCGACAAAGGTTATTATGCTCTTATTACAGGTTCACTTTACCAGTCGAAATATAAAGGATTTGACGGAATTGAAAGGAATACTGCTTTCAATGGAAATTTTATACTGAATGCTCTGGCCGGAAAAGAAATTATGATCAGAAAAAAGAATTTTTTAAGTTTCAATATAAAAATCCTTTATGCGGGGAGCTTAAGATATGTACCTTACGAAATTGAGCAGGTCGCACCAAACAGCTTTGTCCGGAATTTTGACTGGAGCAAAGCATATCAAAACCGAAGAAACGATTACTTCAGAATTAACGGACGTCTGGGGTACAAACTGATCAGAAAAAAATTCAATATGGAACTAGCTGTTGATCTGATGAATATGACAAATCATAAAGATATCTTCACGGAACATTTTAATTCTGAAACAGGTAAGGTTGAACGGTCCGATCAATTTTCTTTTATGCCTATAGGTTTTTTAAGATTCCAGTTTTAAAGATTCGTCAGGAATTTGCATATGTAAGAGGGAGAAATCAAAAATCATTTAAATTTGAATATAAAATAGTTACTTGTAGTTTTCACTCCAGATGAAAAAAGAGACATTGATTCTTGGCTTAGGCAATGATATCCTTACAGATGACGGGATAGGCCCACGACTCATACGTGATTTGGCAAAGGTATTGCAGAATCCATCTGTACAGTTTGATATTGCAGGTTGCGGTGGACTTGAGATAATGGAATATATAAAAGGTTATAAGAAAGTAGTATTTATTGATGCAATTCATACCCGGAATGGAAAACCTGGTGATGTTTATTATTTTCTTCCATCAGATTTCCAGGAAACTTCACATCTGTCAAATCTTCATGATGTTTATTTCCTTACTGCACTCAAGCTGGGAAATGTCCTGGAATTAGATTTACCGGTTGATTTGCATATTATTGCTGTTGAGATTGTTGAAGATATGGAATTCAATGAAGAATTAACTCCTCAACTGGCAGATAAATATTCAGCCATTTTTGATGAAGTGCATGAGATCGTAAGCAAGCTTATTAAATGATAAAGTGAATTTTTTAAAATGAGCTTATTGTTGTTTAACCATTTCTTCGTATTTTTATATAAAAAGTGTCACTCCTGTCACCGGGGGTGCTGTAAAAACTTAAATAATAACATTCTAAAGCCGTTTTTTAATTGCCGGTACAATTAAATAATTAACATGGAGGAACATAAAAATGAATGATATATCAAAAATACTTGTTATTGAAGATGATAATGATCTGGTTGCTGCAATAACAAAAATTCTGGAAATGAATGGATACAAAACAGCAAGCGCATATGATCCGGAAGAAGGTTGGAATAAGCTGAGCAGTGATAAACCTCATTTAATTATTCTTGATGTCATGTTTGGCAGCAAGGGTGAATCAAGGGGTTTTGAATTCGCTCAAAAGATCAGATATGACAAACAATTTGCCGATATACCGGTTCTGATGATGACCGCAATAAATACTGAAAAACCATTTTTTAATTTTTCACCGGACTCAGATGATGAATTTTTACCTGTCGATGCTTTTCTGGATAAGCCAGTCAAATCGGATGTACTTATTCTCAAGGTAGAAGAGCTATTAAAACAGAAAACCAGCAAATGGATTAATTGGCCCGAAAAAGAACAATAAAAATAATTTATTGTTCTTTTCCCGGGCAATTAAAATAGTTTATTAGTCCCCATTGACAAATTCTTAGATGCGGCGGATGGCAATCTTATTTGATCCGGGTGTCGCTTTTTTGTCGGTCATATTATAATAATTAATTTGTTTATTGTGAAATTATTCACATTAATTATTAGATTATTAGCGATTTACTTGACTATTATTTATTTTTCCCTATATTTATTTCGAAAGATTAAAAGAACTAATCTTTAAAATTAATATCTCAAATCAGATGGAATTTAATCCGCGAATCGTGGCATTTCTCTGTAACTGGTGCTCTTATACCGGTGCAGATCTTGCAGGAACTTCACGTATGGAATATAAATCCAATGTACGTGCTGTCAGGGTTATGTGTTCAGGACGAATTGAACCCACATTTGTGCTCAGGGCATTTACAAAGGGTGCTGATGGTGTGCTTATTTGCGGCTGTCATCCGGGCGACTGTCACTACCAGGAAGGAAATTATCGCTGTCTCCGGAGGTTTTTGTTATTGCAGAAATACATCCGGCAAATGGGTATTGAAACTGAACGCCTTAAGCTTGAATGGATAAGCGCCAGTGAGGGGAAACAGTTTGCAGAGCTGGTCAATAGCTTTACAGAAACGATCACCGAGCTGGGACCATGTAAAATCAAAGAGACAATGAAGGTTTTAACTTAACCCATAAATCACACCAAATGGAAGTATCAAAACCAAAACTTAAACTTGCAGTTTACTGGGCTGCTGCCTGTGGTGGCTGCTGTGTATCTGTGCTTGATGTACATGAGAAGCTATTTGATGTTATTGCTGCCGCCGATCTGGTATTCTGGCCTATTGCCCTCGATATAAAATACAAAGACGTGGAAGAGATGCCTGATCAGCACATTGATGTTACACTTTTTAACGGGGCGATAAGGAACAGCGAAAACGAACATATGGCAAAGCTTTTAAGAAAGAAAAGCAAAATTCTTGTTGCTTACGGAAGCTGCTCCCATCTTGGTGGTATTCCCGGTCTTGCTAATTTCTCATCCAAAGAAGAAATATTCCGTAGAGTTTATTCTGAAAGTGAATCAGTTATAAATCCTGATAATGTAATTCCTCTTCCTGAATATGAAGTAAAGGAGGGTATATTGAACATACCGGTTTTTTTTAATGATGTACGGTCACTCTCACAAGTTGTTGAAGTTGATTATTTCCTTCCGGGTTGTCCTCCCCAGACTGAAAGGCTTCTTGAGGTATTTGTTGCCATTGTAAGCGGAGCAGAG
>JBGOXH010000269.1:0-3880 GCA_041479075.1 Bacteroidia bacterium
AAAGGCTGTTGCCATTATGAAATGAGGGCCCGACTTCGCCAACACCTTCTCCGCCAGCCGGCGGATTCGGTGTTCAATGAAGGCTTCGTCGGACGAAGAGCGAGAGGTAGAGATATAAAAAAACACAACAGTTTTTCTCCCCCTCGAGGGGAGACGCCGCAAAGCGGCAGAGGGGGCTTCTGATTTTACAATTTGCTAACTCTTCTAACTTTATATCCATTTAAACCATAATACAATATAAAGGCAAAGCATACCAGCGGCACAATAAAACCAAGTGCCATCCTTGAAACATCAGCGATGCGCCCCATAATGACAGGAATAATTGCACCACCCACGATCGACATTACGAGGAAAGAAGAAGCCTTCTTTGTCAATGGTCCCAATCCTTTTATCCCAAGCGCAAAGATTGTGGGGAACATAATTGATTCGAAAAAATAAGTGGCGAAAAGAGCAATAACTGATATCCATCCGAGTCCTGCTACAACGAGACTCATGGCTATGACATTCATTAAAGCATAGAAAGCGAGAATTTTGTTTGGCTTAATTATCCGCATGAAAAGGGTGCTGCCGGAAAATCTTCCCAGCCAGAATAAACCAAATCCGCCGAAAGCCAGTATTTTCGAAGCCTGAAGGTTGGTTATTTTAGGCATCTCCTCAGTTACATAATTAATGAAAAAGCTGTTTATCCCGGTCTGCGCCGCGACATAAAGGAACTGTGCTACCACAGCAAGAACAAAATGAGGATGTTTTAAAAGATCCCTGATTTTTGCGGAGGATGAATCACTTACAGCAGTTTCTGATTCTTCCTTGACTGGTGGAAATTTTATACGCCAGAAAAAGATTGCAACAATGAGTACCAGTGTACCGATCAGCATATATGGAAGTGCAATAGACGAAAATTTGTTGCCGTTGCCACTGCCGCTGCTCACTGAAAATATAAGTGCCCCTCCTACCAGCGGTCCGGCAATCCAGCCTAATCCGTTAAACGATTGTGAAAAGTTTATCCGTCGCTCTCCTGATTCCGGCGGACCAAGTACTGTTGTATATGGATTTGCAGCCGTTTCAAGACAGGTAAGGCCACATGCAATTATAAACAGACAAAGCAGAAAACTCCCGAAAGTTTTGATCAAAGTTGCCGGGAACATCAGAAATGCTCCTGCTGCAAAAAGAAGAAGTCCGAAGATTATTCCCCGTTTATATCCTACTTTTTGCATTAATAAACCTGCCGGAAGCGCCATCAGGAAATACCCGCCATAGAAAACAAACTGAAGAAAAGCTGATTTTGCTTTTGACATACTCAGCAATTCCTGGAAATGCTTGTTCAGAACATCAATGCATCCGTGGGCAAAGCCCCATAAAAAAAAGAGACTGGTTACGAGAATAAATGGGATCAGAAATCCCTGATAAACAAATCTTTGCTTGTTATTATCAATAGAAAGGCCGTTATTCATAAACACTTGTTTTAATCTTTTAACAAGATTGTTATGATTTCCGACTTTTCCAAAAGAATGAATAAAAAATAAAATTCCTGTTGAATATCTTAACCCTTCCCTAAATCCCTTCTTTTATGAGGGTGTCTCAAAAGTTAAAATAACCACCCCGTCCCGATCCGCCAGCTGGCGGACGGGACACCTCCCGCGAAAAGCGGGGGGAAAGTGTTGATTTATAGTATTTTAACTTTCTCCTCCTCTTCAGAGGAGGAGTACCCTGACCGAAAGGTCAGGGGGAGGTGGTGTCTTTTGAGATACCCTCATCGTTTTAAGAAATTGATTGATTATAACCGATTTATATTCAACCCTCCGCTGATCTCGAATACCATGCCGGTCGAGAAAGCCCAGTCGCCACGGGCTATTGATGCTACGGCTTTACCGATATCTTCGGGTAACCCCCATCTGTTTTGCGGAACCCTTCCTTCATGAATCATCTTATCATATTTATCCTTGACTTTCACTGTCATATCGGTCTGGATTATTCCCGGACGAACTTCAAAAACCCTGATTTCCTCCTTTGCAAGGCGGTCTGCAAATATTGTAGAAGCCATGCTGAGCCCGGCTTTTGAAACACAATATTCTGACCTGTTGGTTGAGGTAAGCGTAGCTGAGATAGATGTGACAAAAATAATAACAGGCTTATAATCAATAATTTGTTGTTTCAGCCAGATCATTTCCTTTGCAATTTTCTGAGCGAAAAAAATCGGTCCTTTAAGATTAATATTCAGAACCCTGTCATAGCTTTCCTCGCTCATTTCGAGAAGATCGTTTCTCTGAAGGGGTGCAACACCTGCATTATTTACAAGGATATCTATCCTGCCATACCGTTCAAGGATATTTGAAACCACTTCGGTCTGGCATTTTGTACAAGATATGTCGAGACCGACCGGGAAGAATTCAACACCTCTTTTTTCAACTTCTTTATTAAGAATCTCCATCCCCTCACTATCTATTGTACGGGCTATTGCAGCAATATCAAAACCCTCCGATGCCAGGGAAATTGCTACGGCTCTGCCTATTCCCCTGCTCGCGCCTGTAATAATTGCTACAGGTTTATGATTCATCCTAAAAAAGTATTATCAGGTTCAGGTTTATCAGAAATATGGCGGTAAAGGTAATAATTTGCCTGATTTGGTCAACACCCGATGTAATTATCTTCCAGATAATCTTTCCAGACTTTTTCAAACCAGAGATCCTGAGCTGGTAACTTTCTGACTTTTATAAGCTTTCTGAAGATCTTGCCATTTCGTAAACCTATTTCCAGAATGTCTTTTTCAATATCTCTGTCGTACTGACAAAGATCCGGCTTAAATGCCTGTCTGCTCTTTTCACCTTTTGTTGCCAGGTAAGAACCCCGGCTTCTTCCACCTCTCTCAAGATATGTTTTTATTGCATCCAGATAGATATAATGAGTCAGACAATTATCAGTCAACAGATATGATTCAGCCAGCTCTTTAACTGAACCGGCACTAATTTCCCCGTTGATATGTTTCATCATATTTTCTGCGGCTGCCAGAGCACTGGTTACCTTTTTAATATCTCTTATTATTCCGCCATCCTCAGACATCCTTCTTTTGATTTCAAGGTAATATTTTCTGTTATTCCCGGAAGTGTTCGATGTCAGCCATTTTTTTGCGAGTTCCAGTTGTGATTCAATTTGTTCTTTCGCTTTCTGCACGAATATCTTAGTATCAGGTGGTTGTTGATTGTACAGTTTTGAAATATATTTTGCTGCCCTGTAACTTCCCACCTGACCTGAATTAAGAGCTGATCCTCCAGGCCTGTAGACACCGTGCGAACCATTTACTTCACCCACCGGGAAAAGATGTTTCAGATCTGATTCCCACCAGATATTCGCTTTAAGACCGCCGTTGTTATGCTGGGCACAAACGGCAATCTGAAGATGTTCAGATGATAAATCAATACCATGTTCCTTATAAAGCGAAAATGCGGGAGCATTAAGTGCAATCAGCCTTTCGAGGGGTCTGTTTTTTAAAGCTCCGGAATTAGAAAGATATTCATATACTTCGGAGTCAAGCTTTTTAAGTGTAAAGTTTACACTTATTCCAAACGATGGATTTTTAGTATAATCCAGATATACTATCCTCCCCTTATCTGTTATCTCCCTGAACACCAGGATATCAATTAGAGAAGAGCCATATCCGGCAATTTTCCCCGGATCGAAAGGCCATTGATAGCCTTTCAGAAAGATCGCTTTTGTAAGTGTCTTAATATCAGGAAAGTAGTCGTTTAGAAATTCTCTTGCATCATTGCCTTTTTTATCGGTAGAAATATATCGGGGAATTGCCTGCTGATAGCTTCCTGAAAGGTTCCATCTGAATTTTACAGATGCGATACCAAACTGTGATTCAGTAAGGTTTTGTCCGGTG
>JBGOXH010000271.1:0-3826 GCA_041479075.1 Bacteroidia bacterium
ATCGACATTGACCTGGGGTATTTTCTTCAGGAGATCATACCCGTTGCTGGAAGATTTGGCTATAACTTCTGGAATGGAATAAACAGTCCGGTCAACCATTTCCTTTCCTTTCAGACGTTCGCCTACCACCGAGACTTCAGTAAGAGCTGTTGTCGTTTCTGCAAGATAAATGGTATCAACGAGGATTTCTCTCTCTCCTTCTCTGACAGTAACTCCTTTCCCGCCCGATCTGTACCCTACGAAACTGGCTCTGATAAAATAATTCCCCGGTTTTATTTTTTCAAGCAGGTAGCCTCCGTCAGTCAGGGATATGACTCCTGTAATCATTGCTGAATCAGGCAGCTGAAGCAGGGCGACAGAAGCGAATTGCACGGGAGATTTATCTTTTTCGAAGCTAACGTTTCCCCTTATGTTCTGTGCCTGTGCAGCAACGGAGGTAAACAACAGCAATAAGGCAAAATATATTCTCATGTTAATTGTGTTTCAATTTACTGTAATGCTATGACCTTTGTTTCTCCATTAATATCCATGGGCATCTGCATACTGAAGCCCGGGGCACTGATCCCCAGGGTTCCTGAAATACGTGTTTTGGATTTTTCTTCAACGATCAGCCCTGTGCGGATATCGATTACCATATTTGATTTGCTAAGTCCCGTTAGATTGTCATAGGTTACAGTGGCACCTCCTGATTGGATTGGAGCCGCATTTTCTGCTGCCTTAATATTCGATTCAACAGTTAAATTGGCGTAATTGCCGTTTATTCCGTCCAGATGATAGGTAGTTATTATAGCGAGTGTCATTCCGCCGGAATTCGTTTGTTCTGTTATATTCCAGTCATCACCTGTGGAAACCTGTTTGCCCGGCAGGCGCCAGGTAAAACTGCTGATCATTGTTTTCAGGTTGTCGTCGCTTATTGTACCTGCTATCTGCGTTTGTATGGCAGCAGCCATTGGACCGGTCAGGGTAATGGAACTGGTATCTTTCATAACCAGGTCAGACAGCATTTTTGCATTCACAATTTCAACAGGTTTACCTGTAAAATCCATTTTGACATAAAGGGCATTCTTACTTAACCTGTTCATTATGCATGACATAATATCGGACGTTTCTGATGATTTTATATCACCTTCAACGGTCGAATTGATACTTGCCGTTTTACCCATTGAATTGGTATTTATAACCAGTGTATCAAAATGTATTTCAGTGATCATAAAATCCGGTGTCGCATCAATCATTTTCAGAGAAAGCGTATAGTCGACCCTGGAATCCACGGTTTGCTGATTGCCGTTTACCGTTTTAGTAACAGTCTGCTCTGAAACAGACTTTAAAAGATACACTTTGTTTTTCTCCAGGTTCATTTTAAGGCTGGCACTGTTTTGTGCCATGACGGAAATACCGAACAGAATTGCGATGACTGACAACAAAATCTTTTTCATTGGTTTGGTCTTAATAAGTTTGCTAAATTACAAATGAAATAATGATTATATAATATTATTCGGTGAACAGGGGAATTTCACCGGTAGAATTTATATGAGAGTCAGCGAGTGAAAAATCTAATATTCGAGCGTTTGAGTAATCGATTTCACCTATATGTCAGCAAAAAAACGGTTCAGTGGCACAACGGCACAATGGCGCAACGGCCTATTGAACATTGAACCCGGAACGATTGCATGACTTGCAAGACATTAAAACAGCAGTGATAAACACGTTAGTCCTCCGTCCATCTTACGGAACTCCGACATGTCGAGTTCAATGATGTTATAGCCAAGGTCGATAATCTTCTTTTTTGATTTTGGAAATCCTTTGGGGATAAGTAAGAAATCATTTACCTGCAGGCAATTGGCTGAATAGCTTTCCTCATGATCCAGAATGATGATATTTGAGGCTTTAACCATTTTTGAAAAACCTTCAACCGAAATGAAATTGCCTTTCCCGAGATATGCAATACCTGATTTCAGGTGAAGACCCGATTCGACTTCTGTTTCTGATGCAGAATAACCGTATTTAGCCAGTACTTCAATAAGCTGTCTGGCTCCTTCTCTGTTTGTTCTTCCGGAGATGCCAATGAAAAAATGGTTGTCTGCTCTTAAAACATCCCCGCCATCCAGAGTGCCCGGAAGTTCAATGGTTTCAATCTTCTTAAATTCAGACAGGACCCTTGAAATTTCAACTTCTTCTCCCATCCTGGATGCAGCTCCCGGTCTTGTAATTGCTGCCATCTCTCTGGTGACTATTGCAGTATCTTCGACAAAACATCCATCGGGATACTTTTCATCCGCCTCTAAAACAATAAGTTCAAGACGACACTTTATCAGTGCATTACAATATGCTGAATGCTGTTCGAGGGCTTTTTTAAAATCGGGTTTACCAAGGTTCGAGGTAGTAATTCCGCCAGAGAAATTTTTACCGGGTAGACGTACTATGGCTTTAGTAGGCATTTTTAAAAGATTGAAAAGATTCATGCACGATTCAAGGAACCCCGCCTTGCGGGGTAAACTCCGTGACGCAGTTCCGCGCAGAGGAAGCACGACCGTCCGCCAGCTGTCCGCCAACTGGCGGATTATTTACTTTATTGTCAGTATCAGGTTATAGTTTTTATTTTATCTCAATCGAGGCAAATAACTGGTCTTTGATTTTTTTGGAGTATCTATCCAGGGGATAGGGCATTTCATAACAGATGGCAATGAAATAATTCTTTTGGTATAGAAACCGGCCGAAGAACCGATATTCATTATCGTTGTCCCCAAAATCAAAAATTAAATCGCTCTGGATAAGATTTTCTTTGTATATAAACGTACTATCAATATTCTTGAATTCAAAGGTTTGGATAAAAGCGTCTATGTTATTTTTGAAAGCCTGTTTTTTACTATAATTACTTGAGCTGCCAGGCTGATGAACCGTGTATCTGAAAATTGCAAATTGATCATCATCTATTGATGTCTGCCAGCTCCTGAGATTGTTAACTGAGTCGTTTACAATCAGTTTGTATTTCCTGGGAATACTGATTGAGATATCAGGGGTAATCTCAATATTTTCAGGCTGGTTATTACAGCTTGTCAATATAACCAGGATTACGGTAAGCAGCGAAGCAGATTTTTTCATAGTAAAGGAGATATTTGTATCAGGATCTTTATTTAGTAAGTGTTCATTTAGTCTTGCAAGTCGTGCAGGTCAATTATTTAGTGAAACACCTTATTGTTCGGTTTGAAATCTTTAAGATATATGAGCATTGCCCTCTTTGCGTTCGGATGTCCTAAAGAAGCTGCTTTCTGAAGATCAGAATATGCTTCATCAAGTTTATTCAGCTTTATATTTACAAGACCCCGGGCATATAATGCAACCATTTCGTTGCTCTCAAGATTCAGAGCTGCTGTTAAATCTTCTTTTGCTTTTTCATATTCCTTCTTATAATAGTATGCCAATCCCCTTGATGTTAGTGCATTTATATGCTTAGTATTATATCTAATTATATGGTCAAAATTTGAAACCGCAGAATCATAATTCATATAAGCCAGATTTATTGTACCGAGAAGGTAATATCCGGTTTCGTTAAGCATATGGAGTTTGTTAAACGTCTGATTTAAAAGGTTGTATGATCCTGTTGTATCACCCGATAAATATTTGCACTCTGCCAGAAGACAGATTGATTCAAGATCTCTGTCTTTATATTTAATAACATGAAGGTAATCTTTAATTGCATCCTGATATTTCTCTAATTCCTTTAAACAGGAAGCACGGTCAAAATAAATATCCAATTCTGTCGAATCAAGCTTTAAAAAATTATTATAGTCATAAATTGCCGAATCATATTCTGAAATCTGCGCAT
>JBGOXH010000146.1:0-7120 GCA_041479075.1 Bacteroidia bacterium
ATGAAAATACGGGTGCTTCATAAAGCGGTTATTGACAAAGAAGAACTGTTCGCCGTAGGTCCGGCGTGCACCCTCCGGCTTCCCGATAAAACCTTTTATAGAAATCAGGCTTGTCTCCGTTTCGAGTGTTATAAGATCCTGGTTAATCTGCTTTCCGAAAACTCCGACTATACGTTGTCTGTAATTTGAAGGAGGAAGATTATAAATCTCATTATCATTATGATGAAGCGAAAACTTTATGTCGGGATGGGCAATTACAATCTTCTGAAATTCATTTATTATATGTCTCAGCTCTGTGTTATCAGATTTCAGAAATTTTCTTCGTGCAGGGATATTGTAAAACAGGTTTTTGACCGAAAAGCTTGATCCTTTCGGGCAACTGCAGGGCTCCTGTGCTTCAACCCTGGAACCATTAATTAAAACAAGGGTTCCTGTTTCGCAATCTTCTTTCCGGGTTTTAAGTTCAACCATCGAGACTGCTGCTACTGAAGCTAATGCTTCACCGCGAAATCCCTTTGTAGTAATGGCAAAAAGGTCCTTTGCCGATGATATTTTTGAAGTTGCATGCCTCTCAAACGACAATCTGGCATCGGTTTCTGACATGCCATAACCATCATCATTTACCTGGATTAATGTTTTTCCTGAATCTTTTATTATTACTGAGATATTCTTTCCCCCCGCATCCACAGAGTTTTCCATCAGTTCTTTTACAACAGAAGCAGGTCTTTGAATCACTTCCCCTGCAGCAATCTGGTTGGCGACTGAATCAGGTAATAATTTTATTATATCCGGCATCTAATTATTCTTCAGCCGCAAATATAAAAATAATTGCCGTACTGCCTTTCCGGCACTAATATCAGATTATATGATTTAAGTTATTCCCAGATGACTATCTTTGAGGAAAATTCAGCTGAAATGAAAAGAGTGTTTTTATATTTTGTAGTCATTCTCCTGGTTTTGTTTTGCAGTTGTTCGCACAATTCAAGGAAGAATGCAATAAAAGTAATGACACTGAATGTCAGGTACGATAATCCGGACGACAGCGTAAATGCATGGCCAAAGAGAGCGGCAATTGTGTGCAATTTTATAAAGAATGAAAAGCCTGATGTTCTTGGTATGCAGGAAGTTTTATTAAGTCAGTATGAAATGCTGGATTCGGTTCTGACAGATTACGCCTCAGTTGGAGTAGGAAGGACCGATGGTGCAAAAGGAGGTGAGATGAATCCGGTCTTTTTCAGAAAAGAGAAATTCGACATGACCCGGTCCAAAACTTTATGGTTATCTGAAAATCCCGAAGTTCCTGGTTCAATGGCGTGGGGAGCCTCTCTGCCACGTATTGTTACATGGATGGAACTAGTCGAGAAAAACAACCATTTACATTTTTTCATCTTCAATACACATTTTGCACATGATTCTGATTCTGCACGAATTATGAGTTCAAAGCTGCTGCTGGCAAAAGTTGATTCTATTGCTTCAGGTTTCCCTTTTATTATTACCGGCGATTTTAATATGCTTCCGACAAGCAAAGGGTATGAGATACTTACGGGTCCGGCAGAAAGCGTACCATTGCTGAAGGATGCTTTTGTAATTTCTGATCAGAATCCAGGTGGCCCGGATTATACTTTTAATGGTTTTTCAGACAAGCAGGGTGCAGGGAGAATAGATTATATTTTTGTCAAGGCTAGCATGAATGTGCTGGATTACAGCACTTTAATAAAAAAAGAACGCGGAATTTACATTTCAGACCACTGGCCTGTGGAGGCTATTATCTCACTTAAATAGCTTTAAGCCGTTTTTCTGTACCGGCTTACTGCAAAAGTTGTGAACACAATCGCAATCACTATCAGTGAATAAATGTCCCTGGCGATATCGTGAATTGTCGATCCTTTGAGCATCACCATCCTGTTGATTCGCATAAGGTAAGCAAGGGGATTAATCACATCTATTTTTTGCGCCCACTGAGGCATGCTCTCAAGCGGAGTAAATACGCCACTCATAAGGATAAATATGATCATAAAGAAGAAGGCTACGAACATGAATTGCTGCTGTGAAGATGAAAAAGTTGAGATAAAAAGTGCAAGTCCCAGGACAGCCACCATAAAAATGGCAGAACAAAGGAACAGAAGAGCAATGCTTCCTTCAAAGGGAATATTAAACGCCAGCTTTCCAAGCACCAGCCCAAGAGCAAGATCAACCAATCCGATTAACAGGAAAGGGACCATTTTAGCAATGATGAAATGATACTTCCTGACGGGTGTGACATTTATCTGTTCTATTGTTCCAATCTCTTTTTCCCTCACCAGGTTTAGTCCGGCAAGCAGGAAACCTATAGCCGTGACGAGGATGCCAAGGATCCCTGGTAACATATAGTACTTATAATTAAGCATTTCGTTGTACCAGTACCTGTTTGTTATCTGAATTTGAGGAATGGACGCCGAAGCCTGTGTGCCCACATTTTTTATAAGGATATTCATGTTGTAATCGCGAATCACCCCATTAAGATAAGCCCAGGATAACTGAGCTGTTGAAGCATTAATTGCATTTATAGAAGCAAGTAACCTGCCGGGTCTGCCCGTTACGATATCTTTCCCAAAATCAGAAGGAATTTGAAGTATTAAATTGCATTTGTTGCTATAAAGAAGATCATTTGCCTCTGTTTCAGAGAATGTAGAATATTTGATTTTAAAGAATGTCGATCCTTCGAGCTGGCTTATTAATGCTCTCGATTCTGACGACATATCCTTATCAATAATACATAAATTGATATTCTTAATTTCGAACGTTACTGCAGGGACAAGAATAAGCATCTGAATTATAGGAACGCCGAAAATCGCTCTCCCGATAAACTTGTTCCGGAAGATCTGGATAAATTCTTTTCTGATCAGATATAAAATTGTCCTCATTTATTATGTTTCTTTGATCTTGGTTCTTTTATCTTTCTTTGTCCTCCGTAGCCTTGGCGGAGGAGGATTGTCTTTTGTCTTTTCTACTCCAGCCTTATCTTAAAGTTCCTGACGCTCAGTCCTATAAACACAGCTGTGAAAACCATAAGTATTAATGTTTCTTTCCATACGTACAGGAATCCTGTTCCCTTGATCATTATATTTTTGATTATTACAACGAAATATCTTGGCGGTAATATTGCACTTACCCAATCGTATATCTTTGGCATATTTTCTATTGGGAAAATAAATCCTGAAAGCAGTATCGTCGGAAGCATCATCCCTATCATCGAGATAAAGATTGCCTGCTGCATAGTTGATGATACTGTTGAAATTAAAATTCCGAGTGAAAGGCTCATAAGAATATAAAGCATGCTTTCGGCAAGCAAAAGAACCAGGCTTCCTTTCACCGGCAGACCAAATACAAACCAGGAAAGAAGCAATATCAGAATTACATTGATAAATGATAATAAGAAATAAGGCATGACTTTTCCGAGTATTATCTGGACAGGTCTCAGCGGTGAGACAAGCAGAACTTCCATCGTACCAAATTCCTTCTCACGGGTAATTGTCACTGAAGTCATCAATGCACAGATCAAAATAAGGATGAGTGTTATAACTCCGGGGACAAACATGAAATGGCTTTTAAGGCCAGGATTATAAAACATCCTTACCTCAGGCTGAACAAGTATAGCTCCTGCTGCAGATGTATTTACCAGTTCCCTGTTAAAATCAGTTACAATCGCTGTAATATAATTTGTAATCAGAGTTGCCGTATTCGGTTCAGAACCATCAGCTATGATGCTCAATGTTGCTTTATTTTCGCTTATCAGATTACGTCCAAAATTCTTTTCAAAAATTATTACAGCTTTAATTTTCTCTCTTTTAAGTATTTTGTCTATATCGTTGTAATTCAACAAGTTCTCAGTTCTCTTGAAGAAACCTGATGAACAAATTTTATCTGTTATTTTTTGAGAGATCTCATCTTTCGAAAGATCAAGAAATGCAACCCCGGCATCTTTTATATCAGTGCTGACTACAAAACCAAAAATCAGGATCTGTGCAGTAGGTATTCCGAACAGGATTATAAGAGTCCGGAAATCCCTGAAAATATGCAGGAACTCTTTTTTTACAAATCCGAGGAATCGTTTCATTTTAAATTAATTATATTCTTTTTATATGCAACTCAATTTCTTTTTTTCATCGGCCTCACCCCCTCCTGTCCCCCTCTGTATAAAGAGTAGCCCAGGAGAGAGGGGGAAGCTAATTCAGTAACATATTATGGCCCCTCTCCCGCTTAGGCGGGAGGTTGGGGAGAGGTCGATTATCTGGCCTTGCTATCTTTATAAACACTTCCTCAACCGTCTTTGCATCATATTGTTCTTTAAGTTTTGCAGGAGTATCAATAGCTACTATTTTTCCCTCACTCATTATTGAAACGCGGTCACAATACTCAGCCTCATCCATATAGTGTGTTGTTACAAAAACAGTTATACCCCTGTTAGCAGTTTCATATATCATTTCCCAAAACTGGCGGCGCGTAATAGGATCAACACCTCCTGTCGGTTCATCGAGAAAAACAATCTTTGGTTCATGAAGCACTGCCACTGAAAAAGCAAGCTTCTGTTTTAACCCCAATGGTAGATCTGAAATCAGCCTGTCTCCGAATTCCCTGAAATTCAGTTTATCAAGAAGCTCATTTGTCCTTTCTTTTATCAGCGTTTTACTCATGCCGTAAATACCTCCGTACAGCATAATGTTCTCTTTAGCGGTCAGGTCCTCATAAAGAGAGAACTTCTGGCACATATAACCTATGTTCTTTTTTATTTTTTCGGCATCTTTCTTCGCATTAAAACCTGCAACAATAACTTCTCCTGAGGTAGGAGATGAAAGTCCGGAAAGTATCCTGAGAGCAGTTGTTTTACCGGCTCCATTGGCTCCCAGGAAACCAAAAATTTCGCCTTCATAAACCTCGAATGTAAGATTATCGTTGGCAACAAAGGAGCCAAAACGCTTAACGAGATTCCGTACTATTATGACCTGATTTTGCATCATTCAGGCTTATTCATTAATTCAAGAAATCTATCTTCAATGCTGGCCTCTGATTCTGTTATAATTGCATCATCAATTCCCATTTTCTTAAGATGTATAAAAATCGAATTATCAAACTTGTCATTAATAAATGTGACATGAACTGAATCTCCGAAAGGATAAGCAGTCACAGTTTCCGGGTATTGTCTTAGCGCATTTATCAATCCGTATTTTTCAGAAGCTTTGGCACTAAATAGTTTTCTGCTGAATCCTTCTTTGATTTTTTGAGGTTTATCAATTGAAAGTATTTGTCCGCCCTGGATGAGCGCTACCCGGTCGCACCTCATTGCTTCATCCATGTAAGGTGTTGATACGACAATAGTTATATTATATTGTTTCAGCTTCTTCAGCATATCCCAGAACTCCGACCTTGAAACTGCATCAACGCCTGTCGTTGGTTCATCAAGAACAAGTAATCCTGGTTTATGTATCAATGCGCATGATAATGCAAGCTTTTGCTTCATTCCTCCTGATAACTTCCCGGCAAGCCTTTTCTTAAAGGGCTCAATATGAGAATAGATATCAGAAATCAGATCATAGTTCTCCATTACAGTAGTTCCGAAAACAGTTGCATAGAAATTCAGGTTCTCTTCAACCGACAAGTCCTGGTAAAGGCTGAAGCGGCCGGGCATATAACCAATATTTCTACGAAGCTCTTTAAAACCGGTCTTGGTGTTCAAGCCCAGCACTTTCATTTCACCTTCATCGGACAGGAGAAGAGTTGTGATTATTCTGAAAAGGGTTGTTTTACCTGCTGCGTCGGGGCCTATAAAACCAAATATTTCACTTTCATTTACTTCAAATGAAATATTTTTCAAGGCCTGCGTTTCCCCGAACTTTTTACTGATACCTGATGCTTCTACTACTTTTTGCATAAATAATATATAATCAGAAGATTGCTTCTCCAGGCATTCCTGATTTCATCGCACCATCATTTTTAACCTCAATTGTGACAGCATAAACAAGTGTGACCCGCTCTTCCTTTGTCTGGATGATTTTAGGTGTAAATTCTGCTTTACCCGAGATATAACTTATTGTACCCGGAAATGAGGTAAAGCCTTTCTTACCATCATCAATTCTGACAGTACATTGCTGACCAATTTTAATACTGCCGAGCTGTGTTCCGCTGACATATACTTTAAGCTTAATCAATGACAGATCTGCAATTTTTGCCAGGGGTTTACCTGCAGCAGTCATCTCCCCGGCTTCTGAATATTTCTCGATAAGAGTGCCATTAAGTGTACTTTTTACACTTGTTCGCATCAGCTGCTCCTTAAGAGTTGCTTTTTTTGATTCATATACTGAAAGTTCAGCTGCAACAGAAGCTTTCTGAGTATTGTTGGCTGCTATTTGTTTTTGGAGCACAGCAACTTGGCCGGTAAGATCATCATACTGCTTTTTCGTAGCGGCATCATCTTTCAGCATGTTATCTATTCTAGTAATATTTATTTTAAGATTTTCAATCTGCTGATTCAGGATATCGTTCTGGGCATTTATAGAACTAATACGTGTTCTGATGCTTCTCATTCCTGCGTCTGCCTCGGCTAATTGCAGATGGAAAAGAGTAGTATCAATGAGTGAAATCTCAAACCCTTTTTCAATTTCAGCTCCTTCAGTCAAATCGAATTTAAGAATACGGCCACTGGTCTCAGCTGAAATAATAACTTCGGTAGCTTCAAAATTGCCGTATGCATCAGCCTGATCGGTTTTACTCTTACACCCGGTGAGCATAATAGCTGCGATAATTATTAATGATCTGGTTTTCATAGGATTATGTTTGTTTTTGTTTTCGTATTTTTCACCACCTCCCCCCTGACGGTCACCGTCAGGGGGGTGGTTCAAGATTTTGTTTCATTCTATTTCTTTTCCGCTTATATTCATATACTCTACCTGCGCCATTGCCAGGTTAATTTTATGTATCTCATAATTAATCAGTGCCTGTCGTTCTGAATTCATTTCATTAAGAAGTTCAGTTGCTGTAATTATTCCATTTTCATATTGAGATTCAGCAGATGATGTAATCTTTTTTCTGAGAGCAATCTGTTCAGAGTCGGTTTCTATCAGAGTTTTATAGCCCGAGATCTCAG
>JBGOXH010000237.1:0-4632 GCA_041479075.1 Bacteroidia bacterium
CCAGGTCGGAACCATTCAGAATAGTTTTAACAGTTGAATACAGCTCATCTTTTTTAAAACCTGTTTTAACCAGAGCTTCAAGTGTTTCTGAGGTTGTCATTTCAAGAGAAAATACGCCATACCTGTTTTCAAGGTATTGACGAAGTATTTCGGTCAGACGGGAATAATAGAGCTTTACCTCCCCCTTTTGCCAAAGCTGTTCTTCCCGCAATTTCTCAAGATCACGAAATGCAATAATATGTGCAGGATCAGGATTTATAACCTGTTCCGGTTCGCTTTTTATTTTTTTAAACCTTTTTATCAATTTGATAATTACCCATATCGCTGCTGCCAGAAGTGCAGCCAGCAGAACCCATGGAAGTATTTCTCCGATTGTTACAGGAGCCCTATATGGCTTTACAATATCAAATATTTTGGCTGTAGTATCGGGAGGAGCGATTTTTACTCTCATTACCTCAAGCAGTGAGTAATCAGAGTAGAACCGTTTTATTCCGTTTTCATTCTTTATTTCCGCATAAGCCGGAGGAACCTGGTAATATCCGGAATCAAAGGATGTTATAAGATATTTATTTACCAGCCTGAGTCTGCCATTTGTCAGTGAGCTGTCAAGAACCGGACCAGATAATATTTCAATGTTTTTACATAATGTATCTTTCAGCTGAATTACATTGAGTACCAGGTCGGATGGCTGATCAACAGTTACTATATAGTTAATCTGATCGCCAATATAGATTTTAGATGTATCAAATGAGGCAGTAACAGTCACATCCTGCCCCTTTAAAGCAGTGAAAACTGTAAATAATAATAGTATAATAGATTTTATCTGTCTCATTTTCACCTGCTTTCAAACAGTTTTATCAGAGGTTTGACGTAATCATCATCAGTGCAGATATATGCGGAATCGACTCCGCATTTTTTAAAGGTGTTCTTAATATTCTCCAGATGAACTTTCCACCAGTTCTGATATATTTTTCTTAATGATTTTGAAGAAGTATCAATCCAATTTTCAGCTCCGGTTTCAGAATCTATAACTTTGACCATACCAACATCAGGCATGGAGGTTTCAACCGGATCAAATACTTTAATTGCAGCTATATCATGCTTATTTGAAGCAATACGTAAGGCTTCCTCAAAACCGGGAGCGATAAAATCAGATAAAATAAATGCTGTACACCGTTTTTTGATAGCATTTGTAAGAAACCGGAGTGGTACATCGAGATTTGTTTTAAGGCTCTCTGATTTGAAATCGAGCAGTTCTCTTATTATCCTGAGAATATGTTTTCGTCCCTTCTGCGGAGGAATAAATTTCTCGACTTTGTCAGAAAAGAATATTACTCCGATCTTATCGTTATTAAAAATTGCTGAAAATGAGAGCACTGCAGCAACTTCTGTCATTACGTCACGCTTGAAATTGACTTTAGTTCCGAAATTACCCGATCCGCTTACATCTATAAGGAGCATAACAGTCAGCTCTCTTTCCTCTTCATATACCTTTATATATGGATGATTGAAACGTGCTGTGACATTCCAATCTATACTTCTGATATCATCGCCATACTGATATTCTCTTACTTCGCTGAAAGCAATACCCCTGCCCTTGAACGCACTGTGATATTCTCCGGCAAAAATGTGCCTGGTCAATCCTCTCGTCTTTATTTCAATTTTTCGGACTTTCTTTATGAGTTCTGTAGCTTCCACAATGATTAATCTTACTTTGTCTTACCCCCTTCCCAACCTTCCCCGCCAGCTGGCGGGGGAAGGAGTTTGCTTTGATTTTTCTTTTCCCCCTTGGGGGAAATAAGAAAGGGGGTTATTTGATCGATAAACAATTCAAATAATCGTTAATTTCTTATTTACGGCACTTCAACAACATTCAGTATTTCAGCTATAATTTTATCCTGATTAACGTTCTCAGCTTCAGCTTCATACGTTAGTCCAATCCTGTGACGCATTACATCGGGACAGATTGCCCTGACATCTTCAGGAATCACATATCCTCTTCTGCGTATAAATGCAAAAGCCTTTGCTGCCTGAGAAAGATATATTGAGGCCCTGGGAGATGCACCGTATGAAATCATATTTGTAAAGGCCGGTAGTCCATACTTTTCAGGGCTTCGGCTTGCAAAAACAATATTCAGAATATAATTTTCAATTTTTTCATCCATATAGACCTCCCTTACTACATCTCTTGCTCTGACTATATCGGAAGTCTTGAGAACAGTGCTTGTTTTTGGGAAATCTTTAGCCAGATTCTCGCGGATAATAAGCTTCTCTTCGTCCATCGAGGGGTAATCAATAAGCACTTTCATCATAAACCTGTCGACCTGTGCTTCCGGCAATGGATATGTCCCCTCCTGTTCGATCGGATTCTGGGTTGCCAGGACAAGAAATGGCTCATCGAGCCGGAATGTAGATTCGCCTATAGTTATTTGTCGTTCCTGCATAGCTTCAAGCAAAGCGCTTTGAACTTTTGCAGGAGAACGGTTAATTTCATCAGCAAGAATAAAATTCGCAAAGACCGGACCTTTTTTCACAATAAACTCCTCTTTTTTCTGACTGTAAATCATTGTTCCAATGAGATCCGCCGGCAAAAGATCAGGGGTAAACTGAATCCTGCTGAATTTTGCATCTATGATAGCTGCAAGAGATTTGATCGCCAGTGTTTTTGCCAGGCCGGGGACTCCTTCAAGAAGTATATGTCCGTTCGCAAGCAATCCAATCATCAGGCTGTCAGTCAGGTGTCTCTGGCCAACAATCACCTTGTTCATCTCCATTCTTATAATATCAACAAAAGCGCTCTCTTTCTCGATTTTTTCATTTAGTAACCTTATGTCAGATGTTTGTTCCATATTTTATAAATTTAAGTCGCAAATATAAGTAATGAGTATCAAATTATTTATAATCACACTACTGTAAAAACAAGTACACAAAAGAAGCAGATGAATTTATAAAGTGTTCTTAAGGAGTGTTAAAGTTGTGTTAAAAAGTATCGACCGACATTGGATTCCAGTCAAATCCGGCACGTGCAGAACTCCTTATTATAAGTATCATGATAAGAGGAATGAAAGCACTATTAAATGCACCAGAAAAAATTATCTGAATAACAAAAGAGATAAGACACAGGATGAAAACAATTTTGAACCATATATACCATTTTTTATTCAGGATAATACTTAGCAGACAAATAATAATAAATGGACTAAGCCAGACAATATTCAGGTTCTTTTTAGTTTGCTCATGATTAGTAATAAAGCTGAAGAAAATCATTAATAATGAGAGAACTGAATAGACTGAAAAAATAAAAATATCGACAGCCTTATTAGCTTTCGTTCCGCGGTTTAATGCAAAAAATAGAATTATTGCAATAAGAATAAGCGCAAAAATAAAAACAGGCCCGATAAAAAAATTTGTTTTGACAAGGGGTGCTTCAAATTCCAGTACATTTTCCGGATTTCTAAGAAGCGGTATCATTTTGCCATCATGATTAACAAGCGATCTTGACAACCCTCTTTGCATTTCGATGGGGAGAAACATTTTGTCTCTTATATTTGCTTTTTTATCGCCCGGAGTTCCAATAACCAGATCAATGCCAAAGTTAAGCCATGGGTAAAACTGTTGGTACGAGCCGGTCAGATTTCTGAATGTCTGACGATTCTTTGTCTCGTCGGGAGGATATATAAGCCTGTTTCCCAATATTTTTTCAAGGAGATCCCTGATACGTGTGGAACAATCATCATAATAGAAGTCATACCTGTAATTTCTGTTTTCAGGCTTAAGGTTTTCATTTATCAGCGCAATTAACTGCTCAACTTCGGCAGGTTCCAAATTTAATTTTTGTATTTGTACCCATCTTTTATCAAACAGATATGACTGCAGGAAGCGTTCAAAAGAATCTTCAGCAAGCATATAATTAAGTTTTCCTTTGGCAAATTTCCAGATAAAGTGAGTTGTGCTGAAATCGAATACACCCCAGTTATAAACAAGATCAGTTTTCATTTCACGATTGTAAATCCTCAATGCACTGTGACCATATATTGAATAAGTTTCAGTCCCAGGTCCGCATGTAATAAGGAAAGCCTCGGTCTCAGGAACTTTCTGGGAAAAGAGTGCAGAGCTTATTGTAGTGAGAATTATCGCTATGAAGAAGAATACTTTGTTCATTAGTGCCTTTTTTAAATTGAACAGCAAATTTAATAACGAAAGTGCAAATAAGTGTCGAATTTGAAGCAATCGTGTCGACTTTTTTTGATTTTGGTTATATTGCAGAATAAAAAGATAAAACATTATTGGAAATTAAGATTAATTATAAAGGGATTCCTCGCTTACGCTCGGAATGACAGTATACGTTCTATGGATTACGCGGAACTTATAGAAAAAGATGTCATTCCGAATGAATCCCGCTGTGCGGGATGAATGAGGAATCTTTAAGTCAAATAAAAAAACAAAGTAAATGAAGATTCACTTATCCATTACACTAGTTTCAGTACTACTCTGTAGTTGCTATTGTTCACATAATCAACATAATACCGTTGTCCAGATAAAAGCTGACCAATTTTTCATTAACGGAAAACCGACTTATGAAAAACGATTCTGGAAAGGATATAAAGTTGAAGGATTACTTATTAACTCAAG
>JBGOXH010000319.1:0-2980 GCA_041479075.1 Bacteroidia bacterium
ATTATGTTGTTACCGGTCAATTGTACGGTACTCCACGACATGGATATCCAGACAGGATAAACGGCAAAGTATATGAAGTAAAATACCGCGCTTTCTGGCCAAAAGAGGAAAAGGGTAAAATCGTATTGGGCAATGCTATTACCAATGCAGAAAGAGGAGCAATCTCTCTGGGTCAGGATTTTATGGAACAATATAATACTGACGGGACGATCACAAGATTTGAGTCATTCAATGACGAAGGACAGGTTACATCCTACTGGAAAGTTGAAACAGAAGGTAAAATCATTATAAAAGCAGAAAATTTCAATATGAATCATTTGAGGACAATATTTACTGTCAATTCATATACCGGAAACAATCTGACAGAAGTTAAAATTTTCAGGGATGAAAACAGTCCCATATTAATGAGGATTGCTTATGAATATGATCAGAACGGAAATCGCACCAGGTTCCAGACTTTGACTTCAAATAATTTTCCGGGCGGTTATACTGAGTTCAGTTATAATAAAGACGGAAACATGGAGCAATTAAAAGTCTATTCAATGACCGGAAATTTGATGTCAACAGTCAAATATGTATTCAACAAAAAAGGCAAAAAGATATCTTCCCATTCACAGAATTTTACAAGGAATACAGTTGCAGATCATACTTTTGTGCACGAATATGATAAACAGGGGAACTGGATAAAAGAGGTTTTATATAAAGATAACAAACCTTTCTATATACGTGTCCGCGAAATTAAGTACTATGAATAAACAAGAAAAACCCGGCAAGATGAAAAGGACTAATTTCTTAATGACATTCATGGGGGTATTTTTTATGATATGGAACTCTCATGCACAAACCCCCGGATATGAAATCTCCGGTAAAATTGAAGGAGCTGACGGAATATCATTTTACCTTCAGGAAACAATTACCGGCAAAATTGTAAATCTTGACACGGCTGTTGTAAAAAATGGCATGTTTAAGATGAAGGGGGGGGCGGTTGAATACCCGGAGATGGTTTACCTGGTAACTTCAGACAGGAAAAGGAGATTATCCTTATTCCTCGAAAATGGTGAAATCATTATCACAGGGAGGCTCGATTCCCTGAGTACCGCAAAAGTCACGGGATCTAAGTCAAATGATGAATATTATACATTCCAGAGATCCCTGACCCCCCTTTCTGAAAAGATGAAAAGTCTAATGGATGAGTATAAAGCCGCCATCGAAAATATAATGACTGAAGAAAAAAACTACACCAAAGAATTCATTAAAAATAATCCCGGGTCATTTGTCTCTCCCTACCTGCTTCGTAATCTAATTAAAGAGATGAAGCCAGAGGAGGTTGAATCAATAATCAATGCAATGGATCCGGTAGTCGCAAAATCACCGGTTATGGCAGAAATCAATTCCTCTTTAACTGCAATGAATTCAGTTGCAGTGGGGAAGAAAGCTCCTGATTTCACATTGAATGATGTTAACGGGAAGCCGGTGGCTCTCTCATCAAAGATCAGCCCCAAACTCCTGCTGATCGATTTCTGGGCAGGATGGTGCGGTCCGTGCCGTCTGGAAAACCCCAATGTGCTTAAAGCGTATAATGATTTTCATAAGAAAGGTTTCGATATTATCGGAGTCTCACTCGATCGTACAAAGGGTGAATGGATTAAGGCTATCGCCGATGATAAACTTCCTTGGACACAGGTTTCGGATCTCAATTATTTCAACAGCGTTGCAGCGAAACTATACAACGTAAAAGCTATTCCGGCCAATTTCCTTCTTGATGAAAAGGGAGTTATCATTGCTGTAAACCTCAGGGGAGAATTGCTTTATACAAAAGTCAAAGAAATCCTTGATACTAAATAAACCTGATAATGCCTTTATGAAAATAGTATCAGCTGTCATTCTTATCCATATTCTGGTAAGCAGCATATTGAATGCGCAGGATACTGATCTCAAAGGATCAGATATAAAAAGCATAAGGAAAAATTCTATATATTTTGAAATTTTAGGCAACGATGCAGTATGGTCTGTAAATTATGATCGAATAATACCTTTAAAAGATAAGACAGCATTATTTTTAAGATTTGGTGGAAATCAATATCATGGTAAGGACACAAGCAGATTGAGTTTCAATTTTCTCGGAACAATTGGTATTCTGTATGGTGGCCCGTTGCGCTTTTTTGAAACAAGCATAGGATATACTCATTTTTTAAATTATCCTGACCGGCTTTTTATTCTGACCGGAGGTTACCGCTTTCAGGGAAGGAAGGGGCTTGTAATTAGGGCTACCCCGATGTACATTTACAATACTGAAAAGGGAGATACTTTCGGCAATTGTTTATGGTTTGGATTATCTTTTGGCTATTCATTTTAGTAACAAGGGGGAAAAGTGATTCTATAAATAAAGTATACTTTGATTTAAACAGGATGTAATTTTGAAAAAGAGAAATAAAAGCCAAAAGTGCCTTTATACATCATTTTTTTAACAGCCAGGTAATTAACTTAAAAGCAAACTATATGAAAAAACTCATTTTTTTACTTAGCCTCCTTCTTGTTATTAACTTCAGCCGGAAATCGGAAGCACAAACAATTACCAGTCAGGAAGATACCGTCAAAGCAGCCCTTTTAAGGGCAGAATCTTTAACAAGACAAGGAAATGCCGAAGAGGCTTCAAAAATCTACATCAGGATAATGGCAAGCCAGCCTGACAATAGAGAAGCAGTTCAGGGATGGCTCATGGCAAACATGAAAAGGACCCCCACCGGGCCTGAAGAGGCTATAAAATCATTAGAAGAACTGAGCAGGTTGTATCCAAAAAATACAGGGATAATATTTTTCAAAGCATTTGTAGAAAGTGAATGCGGACACAATGAAGAAGCGTTGAAAGATTTTGACAAGCTTATCAAAATTCAACCGGATACTGCATTAAATTATATTGGTAAAGGGCAGGTGCTATATGAGATGGGAAAATACGAAGAAGCCTTTAAGGCATTTGACA
>JBGOXH010000062.1:0-12367 GCA_041479075.1 Bacteroidia bacterium
AACATCACGTGCGTGAACCTTTTAATTTGGGATGTTCGTACATCCCATTTTTATTTTAAATTATTAAGCCTATTTTAATATATTCTTTAAAGCGTGATTTTTATTATTAATTGTTTTTCGTAGTAAAACTATTCAAATTATCAACCGCATTTCGATGAACCGCAATCCTTGCAGATCAGGCATCCTTCTTCATAAACAAGATTATGAGAATGACACTCGCCGCATTTCCCTTTTGCCCTGGTTCCATTGGGTATATATTTCTTCAGTGCGCGTTCAACACCATTTTTCCAGTTATTGATCGATTCGCTGTCAAGATTGAGAGACTGAACCAGGTTAACCACATCGGCAATTGGCATTTCGTGCCTCAGTACACCTGATATGAGTTTTGCATAATTCCAGAATTCAGGCTTGAACATATGGGATAAGCCCCCGATGGTTTTCTTGTAACCGTATTTATCAGTATACTGGAAATCATAGCGTGTCTTCCCATCCTCATTCTTTATTTTAACTATCTGTCCTTTAACAATGCTTTTGGGAATCGGGAATATTTCCTCATCGGCAAAACCTGTGAATATTTCATACGGCCTGCTCTCTTTCAATCCGACAAAAGCGACCCACTTTTCTTCATTAATATTAAATCTGATCACATCACAATCTAGCACCTTTGGACGTTTGGGCCTTTCTGTCCGTGTTTCCGGTTTCCCTGATATGAGAACTCCGTTTCTAGATCCGTCACGATAAACTGTTGCTCCCTTGCATCCTGATTTCCAGGCTGTGAGATACAATTCACTTACCAGCTCTTCCTTTGCATCAGCCGGAAGATTGATTGTAACACTGATAGAATGGTCGACCCATTTCTGTATTGCTCCCTGCATCTTAACTTTTGCAATCCAGTCGACATCATTTGCGGTAGCTTTAGCATAAGGCGATTTGTCGATGATTTTTTCTATCTCATCATCATTCATCCTTGTAACATTATCAGGATCATAGCCATTAAGCTTAAGCCAGTCGACAAACTTATGATGGAACACATTAAATTCTTCCCATGAATCACCGATTTCGTCTTTAAAGGTCACCTTGACATCCTTGTCGTTTGGATTAACTTTTCTTCTGCGTTTATAAAAGACTGAAAATATAGGTTCAATGCCGGAAGTGGTCTGAGTCATGAGGCTTGTAGTACCTGTCGGAGCAATTGTCAGAAGAGCTATATTTCTCCTGCCAAATTTCACCATATTGTTATACATAACAGGATCCGATTCTTTCATTCTGATAATGAATGGATTATCTTTCTCCCGGTCTGCATCATAGATTGTGAACGGACCTCTTTCCTTTGCCAGGTAAGTTGATGATTTATATGCTTCGAGGGCAAGTATTTTATGAACTTCAACTGAAAAGTCTGTTGCCTCCTCGCTTCCGTATCGTAATCCGAGAGCTGCCAGCATATCGCCTTCAGCTGTTATCCCGATACCGGTTCTTCTCCCCTCTTCTGATTTCTTTCTGATGTTCTTCCACAGGTTTCTTTCAACCCGCTTCAGCTCGTCAATTTCCGGATCAGTATCTATCTTTGCAAGTATTGAATCAATTTTTTCAAGCTCCAGGTCAATTATATCATCCATCATCCGCTGGGCCAGGCCTACATGCTCCTTGTATAATTCAAAATCAAACTCAGCATTTATGGTAAATGGATTATTTACATAGCTGAACAGGTTGATTGCAAGCAGCCGGCAGCTGTCATACGGGCACAATGGGATTTCGCCGCATGGATTGGTTGAAACAGTTGCAAACCCCAGATCTGCATAACAGTCCGGAACGCTTTCCCTGATTATTGTATCCCAGAAAAGGACACCGGGTTCAGCAGACTTCCATGCGTTATGAATTATTTTTCCCCAGAGCTGGTTTGCATCAATATCGTTTACAAATTTTGGATTATCTGAGTTTATAGGATATTGCTGCCTGAAAATCGTTTTTTCTTCAACAGCTTTCATAAATTCATCGGTGATCTTGACAGACACATTTGCACCTGTCACTTTACCGCTCTCAAGCTTTGCATCAATGAATTTTCCGGAATCCGGATGTTTGATTGAAATTGAAAGCATTAGAGCGCCTCTTCTTCCATCCTGCGCAACTTCGCGGGTAGAGTTGGAATATCTTTCCATGAATGGTACAACACCGGTTGATGTAAGTGCACTGTTAAGCACAGGTGTTCCTTGTGGTCTGATGTGCGATAAGTCATGTCCTACACCGCCTCTCCGTTTCATAAGCTGAACCTGTTCCTGGTCGATCTTCATTATACCGCCGTAGGAGTCTGATGATCCGTCGTTCCCTATTACAAAACAATTTGACAGGGAAGCAATCTGAAAATCGTTACCTATTCCTGTCATTGGGCCACCCTGTGGAACGATATAGGTAAAATCTTTCAGAACGCTGTAGATAAGTTCTTCTGAAAGAGGATTCTTGTATTTGAGCTCAACCCGGTGTATTTCGCGGGCAAGACGACGATGCATGTCGTCAGGAGTTTTTTCATAGAGATTCCCGAATGAGTCTTTTATAGCATATTTATTTGTCCACACTCTTGCAGCAAGTTCATCACCTTTAAAATATTCAATGCTTGCTTCAACAGCTTCGTCGTGAGAATAAACTTCTTTTTTGCTCCCTCGTTCTGTCGATTTAATGTTTTCCTCCCCACCAACTTTTTTCTGAGACTCGGTTTTCTGTTGTTCTTCTGTTACTTTCTCAGATGAAATAGTTGATTCCTGGACAAAAAGTTCTCCCATATATTAAAATATAATTCTGTTATTCTCTGATTATAATGAGATTAAACGGCCACCGAATTTTTTGACGGGTATTTGCTAAATTAGACAAGCATTGAAATCAATGCAAGACAAAATTTTTAAGTTTATCAACATTTGATGGCATAGTTATTAACCGGTTATTATGCCCTGTATTTCAATATTTTACACGGGTCGGGATAAAACAGACTCTTTTTACAATCGTAAAGCCTTTAATAATCTGATGATTAAAAAATCTTAAATAGAAATGAACCCTTTTTCAGGTGCAGATAAAAAAGAGGCTGTTAAATTTTTAACAGCCTCTGATTCCTAAATTCGATTCCTGTTAGTTGAATATATAGCGAATGCCAATCTGCATTCTCCAGCGGGAACTAAAGTCAGATACTGAAAATGCTTCACCATTTGACATTCCGGATGGAGCATAAGTAAAGGTTGGTGTTGTTCCTGACATGGCCTTGTAGTTAATAAGATTAAACTGCTGGTTAGTCAGATAACGCGCTTCACCCCACTTTTTGTTGATGAGATTCCCAATGTTGAGAATATCCAGAGATATCTGTAACTTATTACTGGTATTACCAACTTTCACTTTTACATCCTGTAATATTCTCAGGTCAAATTGATGTGAGAAGGGCAGACGTGCAGCATTACGCTCTGCATACTCACCTCTGTGCTTGCTCAGGTATTTATCTCCGGATATGAAAGCATCGAGTGCTGCCCACTGTTCTTCAGGAGTTACTGCAGGTTTTGTACCGGCTGCAGGAATTGTGATAAGTTTAATTTCATCAATCGATGAAGGGATATAAATCAGATCGTTAGTTGTTCCATCGTTATTTAAATCACCATTATAAATATATGAGATCGGTTGTCCTGATTGTCCGTTGTAGAAAAGAGAAACCGTTGTTGAAAGCATATCTTTAAGGTAGGCGATCTTATAGGAAACAAGGCCGGTGATCCTGTGTCCAAGGTCATAGTTGGACCTTGTAAGAGGAAGGTCGTTCAGCCCGTAAACATTGTTCACATAACGCCAGTTTGAATATGCAACACTGGAGGTTCCGGAGTTAAGATCCATTGATTTACCATAAGTATATGATACCTGTGCAGTGATTCCCTTTTCAAACTGTCTCTGAAGCATTACGACAAAGTTGTAGGAATAACCCTTATTTGTGTTTTCAAACTTGATAACTTCATCAAAATTGGCATTGATTCTTCCGGTTACAAACCTTGGCCTTTTATCAACACCATCAAATACATAGCTGGTATTAATATCCCTGTTCAGGTTTATGAAGTTGACATTATTGTATGTCTTGCTGAAGATTCCTTCAACTGTGGCAATAATATCCCATGGAAGCTTATAATCAGCGGCAAAATTAGTTCTGAACACCTGTGGAAATCTGAGATCCCCGTCAATAACATTTATAGCTCCCCGCCCTGGAGTTTTTCCAAGATCTTCAGCAAGTTTTTGTCCATAAGGATTTGCAATAAATTTCAATCCTGCAGGATTGGTTATCGGTGTTCCACTGGACGATGAATTGCCAACACTATATGTTCCATTAAGCTGTCCGTTATTTGAGAACTGGTTTGAGATCCAGACAAATGGCACTCTTCCTGTAAATAAGCCTGTACCACCTCTTACCTGCAATGTCTTGTTGCCAAGTGCATCCCAGTTAAAACCTAAACGAGGTGACCACATAATTCTCGATTTTGGAAGAACTCCTGTAGCAACATCTTTAAAACGATAAGTAAAATCAAATACACGGTTTGATGCAGGTTTTTCAGGAAATACAGGTATATCAATACGTAAACCACCTGTAATTTGCAGATCCTGGCTTACCTGATATTCATCCTGAACATATAAACCCAGCTGCATTGCCCACCAGTCGGCGGCACCTTTTGTTTGCAGAGGGTTGTCAGTTTTGTCAAACGAATAGCTCACGGCATAATAAGTCGGGGCAATTTCACCTGCAGTACCTATTTTTTCGAAATCAGCAAGATTTCTGTAAGCATAGCTTCCAAATATATTCTGTACAAACAGGTTATAGAAAGAATAAATTTCATCATGTGTACCAATAATCAGAGTATGCTTGCCCTTGAATAATGTAACGTCATCATCCAGTGAGTAAATATCCTGGTCGAGCTGATTGGCTACTGATGAATACTCACTTCCGATAGTAACTGATGTACTTTTGGTAAGATTATTTATAAGTATTGTAGGGAATGCCTGTCCAAGAGGATCGCGGTCGTCACGTACCCGTGTATAACCAAGCATCAGACGGTTTGACATATTGTTGCCCAGAATACTGTTGAGCTCAAGTCCTGTTGAATTGGTAGTGCTTGGGAAGAACTGGCCGTTGTTGTAAAACCTCAGGGCTGTGCTTGACCTGCTGTTGTCAATCATTTCGCCGTATGTATAGCTGTGCCTGAGTGTTAATGTGTTCTTGTCATTGATGTTCCAGTTCAGTTTAATAAGGAATTTATTACTCTTTGTTTCATTATTTATATTAAGCCAGGCACCCGGATCGTACGTTGGAGCAACTCTTTTGAGTACTGCAAGTATTCTTCTTATATCACTTGTGTCGATGGATGATAAGTTTGTTCCGGGCATATTTCCAAGAGGGACAGCCTTTCTGTCAATTTCAGCATTGATAAAAAAGAAGAGTTTGTTTTTAATGATGGGCCCTCCAACAGTGAAACCAGCCTGGTAATCTTTATAATCAGGATAAGCCCTGACAGTATCGCCTACAGGCTCATTTTTACCAACGAATTTTTCATTATTCCCATAGAAATAAAGAGAACCGGTGTATTTATTGGTACCACTTTTTGTAATTGCATTTATACCGCCACCTGTAAATCCGCCCTGGCGGACATCATAAGGAGCAATGTTGATCTGGAATTCTTCAATTGCATCAAGACTTATTGGTTCAACTCCTGTCTGACCACCATTGGTTCCTGATGAGGTAAGACCAAAAACGTCATTGTTTACCAGTCCGTCGATTGCAAACTGGTTATACCTGTTATTTGCTCCTGCAAATGAAGTTCCGTATCCGGAAATGTTTGCAAGAGGACTTATTTTTGTAAAATCCCTGAGGCCTCTTGAAATTGTCGGGACAGTTGCGACCACTTCATTTGAAACGTTAATAGCAGCTCCCGTTCTTTCGGAGTTTATAAGATCATTTTTACCGGCTGAAACAATTACTTCGTTAAGGTTGGTCACAGAGGGAGTAAGTGCTAAGTTAATATCCGATACGTTCCCAAGGCTTAAAACAACATTATCATAAACTTGTGCATTATACCCCACAAACGAAATTGTTATTTTGTATGGTCCGCCAACTCTCATATTGTTTATAGAGAACCGGCCATCCACATTTGTAAGAACTCCATATTGTGTTCCGGAAGGTGTATGTATCGCTACAACCGAAGCTCCGGGAAGAGCTTCATTTTTTTCATCTACTACACGCCCCTTGAGACCAGAAGTTGTTAACTGGCTGAAGCAATTTGTCAATAATATTCCGGCCAGGAGACATGTCAGGCTAAGTTTCAGTAAAACTTGTTTCATAATCATGAAATTTAGGATTAAGGTTTAATAGTTTCTATGTTAGATTATCGTAATTTATTGATTTTGTGACTACAAAATAAATCAAAATTTTTCTAAATACAAGCGGATTAATTTACATCTCTTTGAATGATCCACTTTAATTTCAAAAAGATTAGTTATTAACAAGTTATGAATATTCTCTGTTAATATATTTCACTCGATTTCGTTCACAATTTTGCTCGTAGCTCCTGCATTTTTATTAACATAATTGCGTGAAGATTCAGCAGCTTTCTTATAAATATCAGTGTTTGAAATCCAGCCGTCAAGAATTTTCTTAAAACTATTATAATCATAAAAAGATTTTGCACTTTCCAGCTTCAGAAGGTCAATTGCTTCACGGAATTTTTTATGATTAGGACCAAAGAGAACCGGGATGCCCCAGCAGGCAGCTTCAAGGATATTATGAATTCCTTTCCCGAATCCGCCTCCTACTGCAGCTATGTATGCATACCTGTATGCTGAAGAGAGCATACCAATATTATCAATAATCAAAATCCTGGTATCAGCCGAATTATCAGAAAATTCGGAAAATCTAACACATTTGGCCGTGAATAATTTCATAAGCCTTTCAATATTCTCCGGATCGACTTCATGAGGCGCAAAAACCCATTTCATCTTTTCAGGAAACTCATTAATATACCGGGATATAATCTCTTCATCCTGTCTCCAGCTGCTGCCAGCCAGAAAAAGCTTTTCATTTCCCCTGAATTGGGCTAGCCGGGGAATTTCATTCGTACTGGCAGCAATCTGCATAACACGATCAAATCGTGTGTCGCCGGCAACCGATACATTGTTTATTCCGATTTCATGAAGAAGATCTGATGACAGTTCATCCTGAACATAAATCCATTTGAACTTCATGAGCATTTTACGGAAAAAAGCCCCATATGCTTTAAAAAAGATCTGTTCTTTCCGAAAAATTCCTGAAATGAGATAAACAGGAATGGATTTTCTGCTAAGCTCTGAAATAAAATTATTCCAGAATTCATATTTGACAAATATCGCAAAGACCGGATTGATTAAACTGATGAACTTTTTTGCATTACCCGGTGTATCGAAAGGTAAATAACAGATTATATCAGCTCCCTTGTAATTCTTCCTGATCTCATAACCTGACGGAGAAAAAAAGGTAATAATAACTTTCCCCCGGGGCTTCACCTTTCTGAGCGACTCAATCACAGGTCTTCCCTGTTCAAACTCGCCCAGCGATGCACAATGAATCCAAATATATTTCTCCTGCGGATTGACTTTCTGTTTTAATGATTCAAACCATTTTCTTCGCCCGTCAACCCATAAACGGGCTTTCCGGTTAAATGGATATATAATCCAGGCTATTGCTGTATAAAATAAAATTCCGAGATTATAAATTACCTGCATTCCTGAAATTTCAAACGTCCAAAGGTAAAAAAAAGGCACAAAGGCACAAAGGCATAAAGGCATAAAGGCTTAAAGGCATTAGGGCGTTAGGGTGTTAAGATTTTAAATTAATTACTTATATTACTTTTGTATTATATTATTCCTGATCTGCCATGGTAAGACTTATTGCCCTTATAATTTCGATTGTACTGCAAATTATTGCTGCCTCCATAGCTCTGGGATTCATGAAGATGACCAAGTACAGGCTCTCATGGGTTCTTCTTTCACTGTCGTTCGCCTTTATGGCAGTGCGCAAAATAATTGAGCTTTTTGAAGTCCTCAGGGGAACACCATCCCTGACCTGGCAGATGATTGACGCATGGATCGGAGTAATTATTTCATTCATGATAATTTCTGGCGTTATCCTGATCAGGGAAATATTTTATTCGCTCAAGAGAGCAGAAATTGACAGAATGCGAACAGAAAGAAAAGTGTTGAATGCAATTATAAATACTGAAGAAAATGAAAGAAAAAGATTTGCTGACGATCTTCATGATGGGCTTGGGCCTATACTCTCGACAGTAAAAATGTCACTCTCATCGCTTAATGCTAGAATAGATGATCCTTCAGGAATGGTAATCCTGAATAATACTAACCATCTTGTAAATGAAGCAATAAATACAATTAAAGATATTTCAAACAACCTGAGTCCGCATGTTCTTTCAAATTTCGGTCTTGCAAGTGCAATAAGTGCGTTTACAACAAAAATCAATCAGACAAAAACAGTAAAGATTGATTTTAAAACAAATATGGAAAATCAACGATTCGAAAATGACAAGGAAGTCGTAATATATCGTGCTGCATGCGAGCTTATTAATAATGCTATCCGCCACTCGGGGGCTTCAACGATAGAGATTGAATTAAACAAACATGAAAAATTTATTACCTTGCAGTTTTATGATAATGGCCGGGGTTTTGAAACATCATCATTAAAAAAGGAAGATAATAAGGGAATGGGGTTATCAAATATTGAGACACGTGTTAAAACTGTTGAGGGAGTCTTTATACTTGAGAGCACTCCGGGAAAAGGGACCAGCGCTTTGATTAAAGTGACAGACTGATATTGATTCAACTCTTTTCTTATTCCCCCCAAGGGGAGGGCCGAGCGTATAAAAATTGCCCTGTGGGCAATTTTAGCGAAGGAGCCAGTCTGCCGCGGGGAGTCTTTCCTCCGGGGGAAGGTAGGGAAGGGGGTAAAATAAAAAATAAATAAATTTCGTTCACCTGATTCAAATGGAGAAAATTCAGATTATCATAGCCGACGATCATCAGCTCTTCCGAAACGGATTGAAGATCCTTCTTAATTCTTTCCCGGAATTCGAGGTAACAGGAGAAGCTGCAAACGGAGAAGAGTTTCTGAAATTATTGAAAAATGTTCACGCCGATATCGCTCTTATGGATATAAAGATGCCCGAAATGGATGGCATTGAAGCAACCAGAAGAGGGCTGAAAATGTGTCCCGGAATAAATATCATTGCACTTTCAATGTACGGAGAGGAAGAGTATTATTATAAGATGGTAGATGCCGGTGCAAAAGGTTTCCTGCTTAAAGATTCAGATATTTCCGAAGTTAAAGAAGCAATTCTTACCATAGCTAAAGGCGGCAGCTTTTTCTCTCAGGAGCTTTTATACCATGTCATTCAGAAAATCAAGCATCGTGAACAGGAAAGCAAATCTGCTAACCTGTCAAAAAGAGAAAAAGAGATTCTTATTAAAATCTGTGAAGGATTTTCAAACCAGGAAATTGCAGAAGCTTTATTTATAAGTAAAAGAACTGTTGATAAGCACAGGGCCAACCTGCTTGGGAAAACCAACTCGAAAAATACAGCCAGCCTTATACTTTTTGCTATTAGAAATAAGCTGATAGAAATATAAAATGGCAGAATCACATAATCTTGGTCAGAAAGGTGAAGATATTGCAGCAGAACATCTGAAAAAATCAGGTTATAAGATTCTTCACCGCAACTGGAAAGCAGGCAAGCTGGAAATTGACATTATTGCCGAGAATAAAGATTTCATTGTCTTTGCTGAAGTCAAAACACGTACCGAAGATTTTCAGATGCATCCTGTTACTGCAGTGAACAGAGAAAAGCAAAGGTCAATGATTTTTGCTGCCAATAACTACATCCAGCGGAATAATATTGACAAGGAGAGCCGTTTTGATGTCATTACCATTATTAAAAAAACTGACGGATTTCAGATTGACCATATCGAAGATGCTTTTTACCCTACACTGAAGTAATCAGAAAAATGAATATTGAAACGCTGCGGAATTATTGTATCTCAATGAAAGATGTCACTGAAAGTTTCCCCTTCGGCGACGATACCTTAGTTTTTAAAGTAAATGGAAAGATTTTTGCCCTGGCAAATCTTGATGGTGACCTTACAGTAAATCTTAAATGCGATCCGTCGTTGGCTATTGAATTGAGAGAAAGGTATGTTTCTGTAATTCCAGGGTATCATATGAACAAAAAACACTGGAATACTGTCATACTCGATGGTTTAATTCCTGATAAAGAAGTACTTGCCTGGATTGACCATTCTTATAATCAAGTACTTAAGAAATAATAAACTATGTATTTTAATTCTTTTAAATTTTTTAGCTCAGCAGCTTATTTAAAATTTAAACTATAAAGAAATAAAATCATAAATATTTCTGGCAATGAAAAAACTAACGCTTCTCCTTTTGATTCCGGTATTATTTGTTTTGCCTGGTCCGGCACAAAATGTTACCAATCAATCTGCTCCATCTCAAAAACCTGATGAGGGCTATAAGTTTACCCCGGTTGTTGACCTGAAAGCCACTTCAGTAAAGAATCAGTCCGCAACGGGTACCTGCTGGTGCTTTGCCACAACATCATTTATTGAGTCTGAACTTCTTCGCATGGGGAAAGGAGAATACGACCTTTCTGAAATGTACATTGTAAGATACAATTATATTGACCGGCTCAAGGATAATTATCTGCGCAGGGGTAAGGGAAACCTGAATCAGGGAAGTCTTGCCCACGACTGGATGAGAGTGTTTACTGAATATGGAATAGTTCCGGATGAAGTTTATACCGGTCTTAATTATGGCTCTCCAACTCACAATCACAGCGAAATGAACGAATTTATCAACGCCATAGCAGTTGTTCCGGTTCAAAAAAAAAATGAAAGCACCCAGTATCATGAAATAGTTAATGATGTGCTTGATACTTACCTTGGGAAAGTGCCTGAATCATTTACATATAAAGGCAAGACATATACTCCAGAATCATTCGCAGAAAGTCTTGGAATAAATCCGGCTGATTATGTTGAAATAACATCATTCACTCATTTCCCTTTTTATACCCAGGGCATTCTTGAAGTACCTGATAACTGGGTAATGGCCAGGTTCTATAATGTACCGCTGGATGAACTTATTGAAATAATGGATTATTCTTTTAACCATGGCTATACCGTTGACTGGGACGGAGATGACAGCGAAAACGGATTTTTGCCACAGAATGGGTTTGCCGTAATTCCTTTGAATTCTCCGGCAGACAGAGGTCCGATGACTGACAGACAAAGACTGGAAAGAACTCCAACCCAGGGTTTCCCGGGCAATATGCCTTCCATTTCTCTTACTCCCGGCCCTGAAGTTAAGGTTACACAAGATATCCGGCAGACTGGTTATGAGAGCTTTTCAACCACAGACGATCACATGATGCACCTTACCGGCATCGTTAAAGATCAGAATGGCACTAAATACTACAAGACTAAAAATTCCTATGGTACAGATAGAAATGCTTTCGGAGGATATCTAAATATGTCGGAAAGCTATGTCCGTGCCAAAACAATATCTATTCTGGTTCATAAAAATGCCATTCCTCCTGCCATTAAAACAAAACTTGGTATTTAATAATTGTCGTGCAATCATGCAATCTAATCGCACGATTGCATGATTTATTCAATCAACAGGTTACACCCGCGTATATCCTGATTATCCAGTCTGCCCAGCACCTCAAACCCGCCGTCTTCATGCAGCTTCCCAAGATCGTCAGTGGAAATAAATGAACACGAATGCAGGTTAGCCAGGTCAATTATGTTGATTCCTCCGGTTATTCCGGGTTCTGAAATTATTGATAACGGATCCTGCGGATCCCTGATAAAAATTTTCATCCAGGGAGGAGAATAAAAAATTCCATTTTTTTTTGAATACGCCTGACTTAACAGCTCGGTCATGCTATATTCAGAATGAATGGATTTCACATTTAAACCTTTTTTAAGTATTAAATGAAGCTCTTCACGAGTAACCTCCTTCCTCCTGCCCTTCATTCCTCCTGTTTCCATTATAATAACATCTGATAAATCCGGACAATATTTTTCAGCAAGGTCAAGCAATGCAAAGCTTACACCTATCAGCAGAATTTTACGATTTTGAGATCTGGCTTTATCAATGCGTGAGATTAATTCCTCAACATTATTATTAAAAAATCCGCTCAGAGTACAGGAGCTTCTTTTAATCAGCTTATCAACCATATAAACAAGCGAAGAGTTCTCTCTCTCGAGATATGAAGGAAGCAAAGCAGCGATGAAATATTCTGCCGGA
>JBGOXH010000134.1:0-7480 GCA_041479075.1 Bacteroidia bacterium
AGAGAGAGCAATGTAAAAAGTCGTTTTTTCATTGGATGTCTGGTTTAAGATTACAATAGTTAGAATTTTAAAAAAACGCGATTTTCAGGAGTAAGTAAATTTATGATTCAGGTGAAAATCCTTAACAAAAAAAATCACAATGAGTCTTAAATATTTGTGTATATTTACATTTCAAACGTTTGCGGTAATGTGTGATAAATGCCTGAAAATTAATGGTTTCAACTGTTTGTTATTAATATTTCTTTTTTAAATTTGTTGGACTTCAAAATTGAATAAAGAATAATCATTTTTTAAAATTCTAACTATTGTAATCTTAAACCAGACATCCAATGAAAAAACGACTTTTTACATTGCTCTCTCTACTTTTTCTTGGAATTCTTGTCACCGGAGCATTAAATGCTCAGGGAATAAGAATTACAGGTAAAGTTACGGATGCAGCAGATGGTTCGGCTTTGGTCGGAGTAACTCTCCAGGAAAAGGGAACCACTAATGGGACAATTACAGACGGTACAGGCAGCTTCACTCTGACAGTTGCACCAACTGCCACTCTGGTCGCATCATACGTGGGATACACACCACAGGAGATCCCGGTGAATAACCGTACTTCCATCAATATTGTAATGGAGGTTGCCAACCAGAGACTACAGGAGGTTGTTGTGATCGGTTATGGTACGACAACAAGGAAAGATGCCACAGGATCTGTTGCTGCTCTTGCATCAAAGGATTTTAACAAGGGCTCAGTCTCTTCACCACAGGAACTGATGGTTGGTAAAATTCCGGGGGTTCAGATAACAAATGCCGGTGGTGACCCGACAGCAGGTTCTACAATAAGGATCAGAGGAGGTTCTTCAATGTCGGCAAGCAACGATCCTCTTATTGTTATTGACGGCGTTCCGATTGACAACAACAGCGTATCCGGTATGCCCAATGCTCTTAGTCTTCTGAACTCAAATGATATTGAATCATTTACAGTTCTCAAAGATGCCTCTGCAACTGCTATTTACGGTTCAAGGGCATCAAATGGTGTTATATTGATAACTACCAAAAAAGGAATGTTGAACAAACCTTTTAAAGTAACTTATGACGGATCATTTTCTTTTGGAACAAGAACCGGCCAGATTGAGGTTCTAAATACGCTTGAATTCATTAAGTTGATCCTTAATCACGATGGTGAAGGTTCTGCTGCTGCCAATCTGCTTGGTTATAGCAATACGAACTGGCAGAATCAGATTTATCAGACAGCTTTATCGCATGACCATAACCTGAGCCTTTCCGGAAGCTATAAGTTCCTTCCGTTCCGTGCTTCAGTCGGTTATACCAATCAGACAGGTCTTCTCAAAACATCAGGACTGCAAAGAGTAACAGCATCTCTGAACCTGAATCCTACTTTTTTTGACAAGCACCTGACTATTACACTCAACTCCAAGTATATGCACATTAAGGAAAGGTTTGCTGACTGGGGTGCTATCGGATCTGCAATGGAATTTGACCCTACGAAGCCTGTTTACGATGAAAAAAGTGCATACGGAGGGTATTATTACTGGAGACAAACTTCATCAACAGCACCAATAATGAATGTAGGTCATTGGAATCCGGTTTCACAGCTTTATCAAAGGGACGACAGATCGAATGTCAACAGGCTTCTTGGAAATGTTCAGCTCGAATATCTTGCACACTTTCTTCCCGACCTGAAAGCAACTCTTAACCTGGGTGGTGATTTTTCAAAAAGCGAAGGGCATGTTAATGAACCTGATACTAAGGCACAGACTTACGACCCTGTTTATGGAAGTGGAACGAAAAATTATTATGCACAGAGCAAGAAAAATACATTGCTCGATTTTTATCTTAACTATAAAAAAGAGATCCCTTCAATAAAAAGCCGGGTTGATGTTACAGGCGGTTATGAATGGCAGCATTTTTACAGGGATGATACAACTCACAACGCGAATGGTTCAGAAACAAAAGTTACTACGGCAATTTATCATGCTACTGAAAGCTATCTTATCTCTTTCTTCGGAAGATTAAATTATATTCTTGCTGATAAGTATTATCTGACAGTAACGGTTCGTGATGATGGATCTTCACGTTTTGCTAAAGGAAACCGCTGGGGTCTTTTCCCGTCACTGGCACTTGCATGGGATATCAAAGGAGAAAGTTTTGTTAAGAATGTCTCTCTGATCAGCGCTTTGAAACTCAGGCTTGGATATGGAGTTACCGGACAACAGGAAATAGGTCAGGGAGATTATCCTTACCTGCCAATATATAAGTTCGGCCAGGATAATGCCCAGTATCAGATGGGGAATACATGGGTAACAACTTTACGCCCTGGAGGATATGATAAGAATCTTAAATGGGAGGAAACAACAACGTATAATATCGGCCTCGATTTTGGTTTTCTTAAAGACAGGATAACCGGATCAGTTGATGCATACTACAGACCTACCAAAGACATGCTTAACACAATACCTGTTTCTGCAGGTACAAACCTGACAAACCAGATTCTTACCAATGTTGGTGATATGGTAAATAAGGGAATTGAGTTCGCCCTCAATGTCAGGCCGATAGTTAAATCCAATCTTGACTGGACTATTTCCGTGAACGGATCATACAATAAAAATGAGATTACAAAACTAACCAAAGTCGATAATCCTGATTATATAGGTGTCGTAGCCGGAGGGCTTTCCGGAGGCGTTGGTAACTTCATCCAGATCCATACTGTTGGTTATCCGATGTTTTCTTATTATGTATACCAGCAGGTTTATAATACGGACGGATCTCCAATTGAAGGTTTATATGTTGACAGAAACGGCGATGGAAATATCACTGAGCTTGATAAATACCGATATGAAAAACCTGCTCCTGATTTGTTGTTTGGACTTTCATCGGTACTTAGATTCAAGGGCCTGGATTTTTCTTTCAATAGCAGGATCAACCTTGGAAATTACGTCTACAACAATATGTCATCCAGAAGCTCATACAGTGCAGTTTACACATCTGTAGGCTGCCTGGCTAATGTCAACAGGAGTTTTCTTAAAACAAACTTTGAGAATCCTCAATACTGGTCAGATTATTTTATCGAAAATGCTTCATTCTTCAGGATGGACAATATGTCGCTTGGTTACACCTTTACTGACCTTGTAAATGGGAAAGGCAGCATAAGGGTTTATGCTTCTATCCAGAATGTGTTCGTTATTACGAAATATACAGGTCTTGACCCGGAAGTCGCAAATGGTATTGATAATAATATCTTTCCGCGTCCGAGGACTTATCTGTTTGGTGTAAGCCTTGAGTTTTAATTTTTTAATTTTTTGAAATTATGAAGACAAAATATTTAAAAACCCTATCCGTATCAGTAGTTGCAGCAACTGTTGCAATTAGCTCATGCATAAAAGATCTGGATACGATTCCTATAGATCCTAACATTACTACTTCTGCTACTGTATATAAAAATGCATCAGTGTACAAGCAGGTGCTTGCCAAATGTTATGCCGGACTTGCGGTTTCAGGACAGCAGGGTCCCCACGGAGATGCTGATATAAGCGGAATTGATGAGGGCTTCTCCACGTACACGAGGCAATTATGGGCAGCAGAGGAATTGACCACCGATGAGGCAGTTAATGCATGGAACGATGGAACGCTGAATAAATACCATTTGCAGAACTGGACTCCATCAAACGAATGGGTTACAGCTTTTTATAACAGGATATACTACCAGATTTGTCTCTGCAATGAATTTATAAGGGAATCTTCTGATTCAAAACTCAGTGACAGAGGAATTACTGGCGCTGATGCCACAACAGTTCAGACTTACAGGGCTGAGGCAAGATTCCTGAGAGCATTAAGCTACTACCATGCGATCGATTTTTATGGTAATGTGCCATTTGTTGATGAGAATAGTACTGTTGGCTCATCTTTACCATCGCAGATAACCCGGGCTAACCTGTTTACCTATATTGAAACTGAACTTAAAGCAATTGAAAGCTTATTGATAGCTCCAAAAGCCAATGAGTATGGAAGAGCTGACCAGGCTGCAGCATGGATGCTGCTGGCAAAACTATATCTTAATGCAGAAGTGTATATTGGTACTCCAAAGTACGATGATTGTCTGACTTACGTCAAGAAAGTCATTGCCACTTCTTATGAGCTTGATCCGACTTATGCCAATTTGTTCCTTGCCGATAATAACAACAGCAATGAAATAATTTTCCCGATATGTTTTGACGGTGTTCATACAAAAACGTGGGGAGGAACTACTTTTATTATTAATGCCGCCGTCGGCGGAAGTATGAAGCCTGCTGATTTTGGCATTAGCGGAGGATGGGGTGGCAACAGGGTAACAGGTGCATTTGTTGACAGATTCCCCGATCCCTCAGGAGCTACTGATAAAAGAGCCATGTTCCACACTGACGGACAAAACAAAATCGTAAATAATCTTTCTGCTTTTACTGATGGATATGCAGTTACAAAATGGAAGAATGTTACCTCTACAGGAGTTCCCGGTTCTGATGGTACACATCCGGATACCGATATCCCGTTCTTCCGTCTTGCTGATGCTTACCTGATGTATGCTGAAGCTGTTAAAAGAGGTGGTACCGGTGGTGATCTGAACACTGCTCTTACTTATATCAATGATGTGAGGACCAGGGCTTTTGGCAATACTTCAGGGAATCTTGCATCGACAGCTGATATCACTCTCGACTTTTTAATAGATGAAAGAGGCCGCGAATTTTACTGGGAATGCATGAGAAGAACCGACCTTATCAGGTTTGGAAAATTCAGCGAATCAGACTATGTATGGGAATGGAAAGGCGGAGTACCTGCCGGTAAGTCAACCGACAAGGGACTTGATCTTTTCCCGATCCCCGCATCAGATATCGGGGCTAATCCCAACCTGGTACAGAATGATTACTACAAATCTGGTTCGAAATGATAATTATGCTAAATAAATAATCATTAAAACAATGAAAAAAATATTATTATTCCTTCCGGTTTTTTTATTGGCAATCTATCTTTCCGGTTGTAAAAAATCGGGAGAAGATGTCGTTATAAATGGAACGATTACTCAGAATACTCTTTCAGACTTATCTGATCCCTCGTTCGAATTGCTGATGGATAGCGCTGCAACTGTTTTCCAGACATTTGAATGGACTGCAGTCGATTATGGATTTCCTGCAAAGATCACCTATATCGTTCAGGTTGATACAGTCGGCAATGAATTTGCCAATGCTGGTGATGTTGTGACTGTTAACAGTGTCCTGGAAGCCGATGTCACTGTCGGAGATCTGAATAAATTACTGCTGGGCTTAGGATTCCCCACAGGGTCACCTTCTACTCTCGAGTTCAGAGTCAAGGTTGTCATAAATGATAATGTTGATCCGGTCTATTCTAACGTTGTGCAGGCAATTATCACACCATATGCAGTTATATTCCCGCCAATCTATATGTGCGGTGCGGCTACTGGCGGATGGTCCATGCCTGACAAGGCCGTTGAGGTCAGAAGCACACAGGCCGGAGTATATTCAACAATTGCTTATTTCGGCCCTCAGAATGAGACATTCAGGTTCTTTAAGCAGAAGGACTGGGGTCCTGTATCATATAACTATCCTTATTTTTCAGGTTCTGTAAGCGTACTCTTTGAGAACGCCAATGACGGAGATAAAAACTTCAGGTTCCTTGGAACTGCCGGATATTACAGGATTACCGTGAATATGACCAGCAAGTCGGTTGATTTGGAATCTGTTCCGGAACCTAAAATGTTCATGACAGGCGCTGCTCTCGGCGGATGGAACTGGACAACAGATTACGTGCAGATGACCTGGAAGAGCGATGGGATTTTCGAAGCGACAACTGATTTTGCGAATGAAACTTTCAGGTTCTTTGCCCAGGCTGACTGGGGTCCCGCTTCTTACAATTACCCTTATTTTGCTGATGGCTCAGTAAGTGCTCTCTTTGAAAATGCAAATGACGGTGATAAAAATTTCAGATTTATCGGAACACCCGGAACTTATAAGATTACCCTCAATATGCTTGATTTAATTATTACAATGGAAGTAAAATAGGTTATCCATTAATAATTTAAGATGAATCAGGGAGGCTGTCAGCAATCACGACAGCCTCTTTGTTTTTTGTTTAATGCGAGAATATCATAATTTTGTCTGTAATACTTAGCATTTCATCATGAGAACATTTTTATTCATATCCGTTCTTGTATTATTTCTGTTTTCCTGCAAAAGGACTACTGAAAATAATCCACCTGCAGTTATCAGAACTTTCTATTCTGCTGATCAATTTGTTATGGGAGCCGATCTTTCGTATGTAAACCAGATAATTGATTTCGGAGGTTATTATCAGGACTCGGGAAAAGTTGAAAATGCGTACCTGATTTTCAGACACAATGGAGCTAATGTCATAAGATTCAGGCTGTTTAACAATCCGACATGGACCAAAGAAATTTACGGGGCAGCCGGTACTCAGATGTATAACGATTATTATGATGTTAAAAAAGGAATTGCGAAAGCAAAATCTTATGGTCTTAAGATTTGTCTCGATTTCCACTATTCCGACAGCTGGGCAGATCCGTCAAAACAGGTCATGCCTGTAGCATGGCAGTCATTATCACTCACCGATCTTCACGACAGCCTCTATAATTATACTTACAAAACACTTCATAATCTTGATATTGCCGGATTAATGCCTGAATATATCCAGGTTGGCAATGAGATTAATCCGGGATTTCTTCTTCCACAGGGAGACAGATGGAACGGAAATGAGGATAATTTTATTTATCTGATAAATTCAGCAATAAAAGGTGTCAGGGATGCAGGATCAGGGTCTTCAATAAAGCCCAAAATAATTATACATATTGCACAACCGGAAAATGTTCATAACTGGTTTGCTGGTCTCAGTGAAAAAGGACTGACCGATTATGATATTATCGGATTTTCATATTATTATATGTATTCAGATATTAAAATAGGAAGCATCAGCGATAATGTACATTCGTTCAAACAGACCTTTAATAAAGAAATTATGATAATGGAAACTGCATATCCATGGACAACCGGAAATGCAGATAGTTATTCCAATATCATTAATACCAGCAAAATATTATCAGGCTACCCGGCAACTGAAACTGGGCAATACAAATATCTGCATCTGCTTACCCAGGAGGTAATTACCGGAGGAGGTAAGGGAATATTTACATGGGAACCGGCGTGGATAACTTCAGACATGAAAGATCCGTGGGGAACGGGATCATCATGGGATTGCAACACATTGTTCGATTTTCATGGAAAAACTCTTGATGGAATCCTGTTTATGACAGATGATTATAATTTCCCCGGCAAATAATTTATTGTTTCAAACGTTTGCTGAATAACATTACGCTATAACATTGAAGATTAGCGTTTTTCGACTGATTTCACTACCTTTACACTAGTACTTTTCAAAAGAAAATCAGATGGGTAAGCGTCTTTTATCA
>JBGOXH010000322.1:0-2937 GCA_041479075.1 Bacteroidia bacterium
AAGTTATAATTAAATTAATTGGTTTCTATGTGTGTTACAATTCATTATGAACTCTTACTCAAAATTCGACAATGCTGTTTTAAAACGAGTATTATTTTGACATCAATTTTGATTTCTTTTTCAAGAACAAGATAATCTGAATTTTATAAATTCAGATCATTTAGACGAAATATTTTTTTTGCCGAAGAGAGAAAAATGAACATATCTTTTCGGATTGGTTTTTACATCCTTTAAAAGAACATTAAGACTCTCAAGGCTGCCTGAAAGATTTGCATAAAGTGAATCGTTGGTCAGAAACTGACCTGCGCTCCCTTTACCTTTATTCAGACCCTCCAGCAGAGCTGAAGCTTTTTCAAGGCTCGATTTCAGGTTCAGCATCGAAGTATAAATGTCGGATGAGACCAGTGTATCAGTAATTGATTTAAGGTTGCTGAAAGTGCTGTTCATCTTTTCAGAATTCTCAGAAAGCATGTTAGAGAACCTGGTAATATTATCGAGTGTCGATTTAAGTTCCAATTCTTTTGATCCGATTACTCTTTGAAGGCTACCGGTTGTATTATTCAGATGATCAATAGTTCCGCTGAGATTCTTTTTAAATTCAGCATTCAGAATTTCATTCACTGATGTAATTACTGAATCAAGAACAGTAAGCAGATCAGTTATCTTACCCTCAACCGGAATTAATTCTGCTTCAAGCTGAGCCAGGGGAGTTGCAGCAAGCCTCCCCGGAATTGTATCTCCAAACGAATAGTAACCCGGACCTTCACCATAAACAAACTGCACCTTCATTCCTGCAAGAATTGAAACAGCGGTTATTTCTGCAACAGTATTTTTCGGAAGCTTGAATTTCTTGCTTACTGAGAAATTAATAAGAAGCCTGCCGCTGGTCGGGTCAGTAAAACTGATAGATTGAACGACACCTACTTTGTATCCATTGATTTCGACCGGACTTGATTCTGCTAGACCGCCTATTGCATCATATATGGCATAGTAATTTGTAGTACGCTTAAAATAATCTTTTCCTTTAAGAAAGTTAAACAGCCAGAAAAATACAACAAGAGTCAGAAGTGCAACAGCACCGACTTTAACTTCGTTAGCGATCTTTTTCATCAAATACGGGTTTTATTTTTTTCTTCTTTGTTCCAAAGCCTGCTGTAAAGGTAATATTTTGTTATCTTTTACAGCAATAACAAACGCATCAGGATAAATTGTTTCAATCTTTTTCCTGTATTTCACCGCTTGTGAATATTCATCAAATAAACCGGTAGCATATTTGAAACGATCCTGAGCATTAATTTCAATAATATCTGTTAATCCTTTAAAATTTTCCGGTTTTATTTCGGTTCTGGCTATGGCTGTGGCAACTTGTACCATAAAGACCGTTTTACCTGCCGGCAATAATGTTCCGGAATTGTTCTTGTTTGTTGCACCAGGTTCCCCTACAGATATGCTGCTTTTATTATCTATGTCATCAATATAATCCTTGCATGCTCTGAAAATTGCGGAGGCAAAATTATCCTGTCCCTGTTTCGAATTAAGATATCTTTCTTCAGCCTGGTTAGTGATAAAACCTGTTTCAACAAGCACACTTGGCATGGTTGTATTGAATAAGACCCAAAACCCTGCTTGTTTAACACCACGGTCTTTCCATTCAATTTTTTCCATCAATTGGGTCTGGATTTTCGATGCCAGATCCGTACTCTGTTTCTGGTAAACACTCTGTGTAAGCGTGAAAATAATATATGATTCAGGCGATTTCGGATCAAACCCCTGATATTTTGTCGAGTAATCATCTTCAAGCAGAATGACTTCGTTCTCCTTCATTGCCACCTCAAGGTTCTCCTCGTTTGATGCCAGTCCCATAATCCATGTTTCAGCTCCCATTACACTTTTCGATTTGGCCCAATTGGTATGTATTGAAATGAAAAGGTCAGCGTTGTTCTTATTTGCAATCCGTGGTCTCTCAATAAGATCAACTGTATAGTCATCATTCCTAGTCAAGACAACATTGACATTCTTGATATTCTCACGTATATAATCTGCTGTTTTCAGCGCGATAGCAAGATTTATGTTCTTCTCCTTGCTGAATGACCCCAATGCTCCGGGATCAATGCCTCCGTGTCCGGGATCAATTACTATGACCCATTTTCCATCAGTTTTCGGATCAGGATTTGCTGCATATAAATTATAAGGTATTATAAAAAGGAAAAGCAATTTCGCAACATACATATTAATAGGAGGAAGTTTGCCGTTTTTAATTCCTGTACGCATGTTTAGTTCATGTTTTTTTAATAGTTTTGCCGCTGACATCCCGACGTCACACAAAAACTATACAAAAATAGTATTTAAGTTGTATTTTTTTAAACAAAAGCGGTTACTTGTAGTGTTCCTCGTGATGGTCCATTCTGTTTTATTGTTCTCTCAGGAAGGCAAAATCATAACTGATACTATAAAGGTGCAGAACGATTCAATCGTTGCCGATACAATCAATGGCCTGAAAAAAATATCAAAGGATGCAATAGACAAGCAGGTTACCTACAGTGCTGCCGGATTGATTAAAAATGACCTCATCGGCAAGACTGCAACTCTTGTTAAAACTGCTGTTGTAATATATGGTGATATTACGATTAAAGCCGATTCCATTGTATTTAATATGGCAACAAATCAGGTTTTTGCTGTCGGGGTAAAGGATACTGCCGGAGTAGTTGTCGGTAAACCGGTATTTACATCGGGGTCAGAGGAATTTAAAGCTGATACGTTAAGATATAATTTTAAGACCAAAAAAGCACTAGTCAAGAATATTATAACACAGCAGGATCAAGGATTACTGCACAGTCGTGTTACCAAGTTGCTTGATGATGGAACATCCAACATTTATAAAAGTACATATTCGACATGCGATGCTGATACTCCTCATTTTTATATCAATCTCCCGAG
>JBGOXH010000320.1:0-2959 GCA_041479075.1 Bacteroidia bacterium
AAACCTTCGTTTTGCGGGATTTTGCAGCGACTACGCCTTCGCTCTATCCTGCAAAACGTATCAACAAAACTAACAATTATGTCAAAGAACTCTATTTCAATCCTATATTGCCAAATGGCACAAATATAGGGGGAAGGTAGGGAAGGGGGTAAAGACTCTTATAAAAGAAATGGAGAAAAACAAAAAAACTTTGTGAGCACAAAACTCAAATATTTCATTGAATCAATAAAGCTCGTCTGGAGATCTGCGCCCGGATGGGCATTTATAAATATTGTCATCTCCGTATTACGCAGCTTCCTGCCGCTTTTGCTCATCTGGCTCATTAAGAACCTTATTGATGAAATAACAAGAGTATCAACAGCTGGTTCTGGAGCATCATATAATAATGTAATATGGTATGTTGTGGCAGTGGTGGTTTTATGGTTTCTTGATGAAGCTGTTACGGATCTTGGAAATTTTATTCGTAAGAAGCAATCCATGAAGCTAGAGGCATACATGTATGGCCTTCTTCATGCCAAGGCAATAAAGCTCGACCTGATAAATTTTGAAAAGCCTGAATATTTTGATTGTCTGGCCAGAGCTTCCCGGGAAGCTCCATGGCGGCCGAACAATATTCTCAATAATGTCATTTCGATGTTCAGGGGGCTGTTATCACTGATCCTGATGGCCGGAGTGCTGACATTTCTTCACTGGACGCTTGCATTACTTCTTCTTGTTGTTAACATCCCGGGTATCTGGCTCAGGTTTTCTTTTGCCGACCAGTTATATAATTTTCAACGAAAACAAACTCCGGAGGCCAGGAAAACTGCATATTTCAATTGGCTGCTCACCGGTGACCGGCCATCAAGGGAGATCAGGTTGTTCGGCATTGGCAAATATTTTATTTCATTGTTTAACAGATCTTTTCTGAAAACCAAAGAAGAAGAAATCAAAATAATAAGGAAACGAACTTTTATTGAACTCATCTCAGATATATTCAAAGCTGCCGGTGTACTTATTACACTTATATTCATAGCACGTGAAACAATAAGTGGTTCTCTCACAATTGGCCAGATGGCAATGTTCCTTCTTGCCTTCAGACAGGGAATGGTTTATTTCAAAGATCTCTTCGGCTCTCTTTCAGGTCTTTATGAAGATTCTCTGTTTATCAGTGATACGTTTGAGTTCCTTAATCTGAAAGAGAATATAGTGGCAAATCCTCCTGTTGTTGAATTATCAGACTTCAAGAAAAATATTTTAGTCGATAATCTTTCGTTCACATATCCTGGTAACACTGAAAAAACAATAAATAATATTTCGTTTGAGATTAAGAAAGGTGAAATAATTGCCCTGGTGGGGCCCAATGGTGCCGGAAAGAGTACTCTTGTAAGACTTCTCAGCCGGCTTTATGATCCTGATTCAGGAATAGTAAAATTTGATGGCAATGATATTAAGAACATAGATCCTGAAAAATACAGAAAGCTGTTTTCTGTTGTGTTTCAGGACTTTATGCTCTACAATATGGATGCCGGGGAGAATATCAGGCTTGGCGATATTGATGAAGAAAAAGCAGATGAAAAGATTAAATTGTCAGCATCAGAATCGGGGATTCATGATCTTTTAAACAATCTCCCAAAAGGATATTCGACAGTAATCGGAAATCTTTTTGACGACAGCCGCGAGCTAAGCTGGGGTGAATGGCAAAAGATTGCTCTTGCAAGAGCTCTCTTCAGGGATGCTCCCGTGCTGATTCTCGATGAGCCTTCAAGCGCTCTTGATGCGGATACAGAATATGATATTTTCAGTCGGTTCAGAGAAATTGTCAAAGGCCGGACATCTATTCTTATAAGCCACAGGTTCACTAATGTCGGCCTGGCTGACAGAATAATAGTTCTTGACAAAGGAGCTATTTCGGAGACTGGTACTCACGATGAGCTAATGAAGAAAAAAGGGATCTATTTCAACATGTACACCAAGCAAAGCAGCAGGTTTGAAAAATGAAAAACGATCTAAACATCAGAGATGAAGAAATACTTCTTCTTGGACTTTGCCGTATGTCGTTTGATGTAGAGGTGACAGTTATGTTACAAGCGCTGACTGAAACAATAACTGACTGGAACTATTTTAATTCACTTGCAAAGGCTCATGGAGTAGCTGCACTGGTCTATCATAATTTTGAAAAGCTTAATTTCCTCCAATATATTCCAAAGGAAGTGACCGTTTCTTTACGGACCTCACTAATGGCCAGCCTCAGCAGGAATATACGCAATACAGAGGCAATGATTGAAGTTCTGAAGCTTCTTAACCCGGAAAACATAAAAACAGTTCTCCTAAAGGGACTCGCGCTTGAATTATCGGTTTATGGTAATGCCGGACTTCGTCAAATGACAGATGTCGATGTGCTGGTTACAAGGAAAAATTGCATGAAAGCCAGGGAAATACTTATGAATCACGGATTTATTTCACTTCCTGTTAAATCTGTTTTTCATAAACCTATTCTGGCTGATATCGGTAAGCATCTGCCTTCGCTGATTAAAGAGGGCTTCTCCTTTGAACTTCATCATGAGCTGTTTGGAACCGGTAAAAATATACTTACAGAAATGCTTTATGAAAGCAGTTACGAAACAGAGATTAAAGCAGAAAAGACTTTTATACCAAAAGCTCAGATATTTTTTCTTTATCTCGTTAAGCATCTTTATCTGCATGAGATGAATAACGAGTCGCAGCTCAGGCTTTATGCCGACCTGGTTATTCTGATCGAGAAATACAGGGACGAAATTATTAATTATGATCTGCTTGTTTATGCAAAGCAGGCAGATATGTCGGAGGTCCTTGCATGGCGACTTGAGCCGTTAAGAGATCTCTGGGGTATCTCCTTCCCCGAATGGCTTAACGATTTCATTAATAAATGGTACAGCCCTGCTTCAATAAACAAATTCGTTTTCTTCCTGAAAAGTCCCAGAGATAATCCAACCGGAAA
>JBGOXH010000299.1:0-3402 GCA_041479075.1 Bacteroidia bacterium
CATTAATGTCTGAAATTGCTATAAATCAGGCTTAACAGCATGTTTTGAAACTATATCTATTCTAACTTAATTGTAAGTTATGAACAGGTAACTTCCCGACCTTTCTCTAAGAAAAACGTTTTGTAAACTTACCTTTGAAAGAAAAACCGGTACTCCTGCGTTTCAAAAAACTGGTGCAAAGAAAATAAAAAATTTGTAATTCTACGCTCTTTCTTAAACTGTTTTTAAAAAATTATTATTTTTGTCCCCTCCAAATTGAAGTACATAATAAATAAGTATAAAAAATAATCCATAAATATTATGAAGACATACCAGACTGACCAGATAAAAAACATTGTGCTCCTGGGTAATTCAGGATCAGGTAAAACTATTCTGGGAGAAGCGATGCTTTTTAATGGTGGTGTTATTGAACGCAGAGGTGCCATCGAAGGGAAAAATACAGCCTCGGATTATCGCCCTATTGAGCATGAAAACGGAAACTCAATTTTTTCGACGGTACTGTACACTGAATTTCAGAATAAAAAGATCAATATTCTTGATACTCCCGGTCTGGACGATTTCAGCGGAGGAGTAATCTCATCGCTTTATGCTGCTGATACTGCGGTGCTTTTAATAAATGTTCAAAACGGAGTTGAAGTCGGAACCGAGATCCATTTCAGGCACGCAGAAAAGGTGCACAAGCCAATGATAATTGCCGTTAATGGTCTCGACCATGAAAAAGCGAATTTCGAGAAGTCAATAGAAATGCTTAAAGAAAGACTGAGCAATAATGTTATTCTTGTTCAGTATCCTGTAAATGAAGGCATTGGATTCAATTCAATTATTGATGTCCTGAAAATGAAGATGCTCCGTTATACCAAAGACGGAGGGAAAGCTGAGGTTGTTGATATTCCTGCTGATCAGGCTGCTAAAGCTGCAGAGCTGCACAGCGCACTGGTTGAAAAAGCAGCAGAAAGTGATGAGTCGCTCATGGAGCTTTTCTTCGCTAACGATTCGCTTACGGAAGATGAAATAAAGAAAGGGATTGCCAAAGGAATTCTTTCGCGCGGCATGTTCCCCGTTTTTTGCATTTCAGCAAAACAAAACATCGGAGTCGATTGCCTTATGGAATTTATTGTCAGTGAAACTCCGTCAATTACCGATATGCCGGCTCCTAAAAACAGCAAGGGCAACGAAGTCAAGCCAAATCCTGCGGGACCTGCATCTGTTTACGTATTCAAGTCATCAATTGAAGAACATATCGGTGAGATCAACTATTTCAGAGTTTACTCAGGAAAGATTACTGAAAACCTTGATGTCGTAAACAGTAACAACAGTACAAAAGAAAGATTATCTCAGCTTTATGTATGTGCAGGGAAAAACAGGATCAGGGTTCCCGAGCTTCATGTCGGAGATATAGGTGCATTTGTGAAGCTTAAGAATACCAAGATGGACCATACTCTGAATGCTCCGGGTAATGACTGGAGATATGAAGGCGTCAAATTCCCTGATCCAAAATACCGGACTGCTATTAAAGCGCAAAGTGAAAGCGATGATGAAAAGCTGGGTGAAGCACTGAACAAAATACACCTTGAAGATCCTACAATAATTATCGAGTATTCAAAGGAGCTGAAACAGATTATTGTACATGGCCAGGGTGAATATCATTTAAATATTATGAAGTGGCACCTTGATAATATTTATAAAATACCAACAAATTTCAATCATCCGAAAATACCTTACCGTGAGACAATTACAAAATCAGCACAGGCTGACTACAGACATAAGAAACAGTCGGGAGGCGCAGGGCAGTTTGGTGAGGTACACATGATCGTTGAGCCTTTTGTTGAAGGTACTCCGGAACTGACTTTGCAAAAGGTCGGTGGTAAGGATATCAAGCTTTCAGTCAGAGGCAAGGATGAGATTGAACTTGACTGGGGCGGCAAGCTTATTTATTGCAACTGCATTGTCGGCGGCTCAATCGATGCAAGGTTTATGCCTGCAATCCTTAAGGGTATTATGGAGAAAATGGAAGTTGGACCGCTTACCGGATCTTATGCCCGTGACATAAGGGTTTATGTTTATGATGGCAAGATGCACCCGGTTGATTCAAACGAGATCTCATTCAGGCTGGCAGGACGAAATGCATTCAGCCAGGCATTTAAAAATGCCAATCCACGAATCCTTGAACCAATTTATGATGTTGAAATTATGGTCCCTTCGGACCGTATGGGAGATGTTATCAGCGACCTTCAGGGTCGTCGCGGAATGGTGCTGGGTATGTCAAGCGAAAAAAGATTTGAAGTAATTAAAGCAAGAGTGCCTCTTGCAGAAATGAATAAGTACTCGACAGCCCTTAGCTCAATTACCGGCGGACGAGCAATGTATTCAATGAAATTTTCAGAATATTCGCAGGTTCCGGGCGATGTTCAGGAAGCTGTAATAAAGGCGTATACAGAAGAGGAAGAAGAGGAATAGAATCATCTGCCTCATCCCCCTTGCCCCCTTCTCCCAAGAGAGAAGGGGGTATTTTATTATGTATTAATCCGTTACAAAAGATCTAATCAAAGCCCCTCCCTCCTGGGGGAGGGGTTTGGGGAGAGGTTTACACCGTCTTCACCACATCCCATACGAATGCTCTTATTCCGACTTCGTCATTAATCGCATCAATCTTTTTCACAGTATTCAGTACTTCATCAACAAGGTTGTCGTCAACAACTGAAAGAACACTTTTGTTGATCTCAGGCCATGCATGGGTGCCAAGGTGGGGGACACCTGAATTGGTTCCCCTTCCCTGTACATTTTCCCACAATGAATATCCTTGGATCCCAAGCTTGTCAAGCATATATTCTACTTTTTCAGTATGAGCTTGATTATATATTATCATTATTGCTTTCATAATCAATAATTTATATAATTCTATTATTTTGTAATACCATTATTATCATTCATGAAATCCATTTCAGCATACTCAACAAGGTGCTTATTCCGTTCGCCATGTTTTGAAAACATTGCATAAACAACAGGCACGAGAACCAGCGTAACGAGGGACGAAAAGACAAGCCCTCCGATTACTGCAATACCCATGGGGCTCCACAATTCCGAACCTGAACCTTTACTCATTGCCAATGGCAGCATACCAAGAATTGTAGTTGCCGAAGTCATTAATACTGGTCTCAAACGGGATCTCCCTGACAATGCTATAGCTTCATAAAGTTCTTTGCCACGCTCCCTCATCAGGTTGATAAAGTCGACAAGCACAATTGCATTTTTTACAACAATACCTATAAGCATTACTGCTCCGATAGCTGATATTACACTAAGTGTTGTATGTGTAACGAATAGAGCAATTGCAACACCTGAAAATGCAAATGGTATCGAGAACATAATTATAAATGGCATTTTAAGAGACTCGAATTGAGA
>JBGOXH010000152.1:0-6872 GCA_041479075.1 Bacteroidia bacterium
AAACCCATCTACTTCTGGGATGTTACAATGCAATTCCTCAAAGAAGAGTTTAAATCTTCGATGGTTGTGTATGAAGTGAACAATATCGAATACAGGTTTAAAGGCGGGAAGGTCGGTATTCATCACATGAGCTTTAAGGAAGAGTCGGGAAGGATGGTCGGAATTATGGGAGCCAGCGGTGCCGGAAAATCGACTCTTCTCAGTGTGCTCAACGGAATAAATGCTCCGTTTGATGGTGAAGTGCTTATTAATGGCATAAGCATCCATAAGGATAAAGAAAAGGTAAAAGGGCTTATCGGGTACGTATCGCAGGATGATCTGCTCATTGAAGAGCTGACTGTCTTCGAAAATCTTTATTTTAATGCAAAACTCTGTTTTGATAATCTTACTGAAGAAGAGATTGTTGAGAGAGTTGACCTTACTTTAAAGAACCTTGGCTTATACGAGATCCGCGATATGAAAGTTGGAAGCCCGCTGAACAAGAAGATCAGCGGCGGTCAGAGAAAACGACTTAACATCTCACTTGAACTTATCCGTGAGCCGGCAATAATGTTTCTCGATGAGCCTACTTCAGGTCTTTCTTCACGCGACTCTGAAAATATCCTCGACCTCTTAAAAGAGCTGGCCCGCAAAGGGAAGCTTCTCTTCATTGTGATTCATCAGCCATCATCCGAAATATTCAAGATGTTCGATAAGCTGATAATACTCGATACCGGCGGATACCTTATATATAATGGTAATCCGGTCGAATCGATCGAATATTTCAAGAGAAAAATTGAACAGGCAAATTACAACGAAAGCGAATGTTATGTCTGTGGTAATGTAAATCCTGAGCAGATCTTCAACATTGTCGAAACCAGGGTTGTAACTGAAAGCGGCCAGCCGACAGACACCAGGCGCATCTCTCCTGCTGACTGGAGCAATCTTTATAAAGCTGAAAAGAAAGATGATATTATTGAAAAAGGAGGAGCAATACCTGAGATAAACTTCAAGACTCCCAACAAGTTGAAGCAGATGATAGTGTTTATCAAACGCGATGTATTATCAAAAGTCGCTGATGCCCAATATCTTCTGATAACTCTTTTGGAGGCCCCTGTTCTGGCATTTGCCCTTTCATTTCTTATCAGGTATTTTGATAAGAACAAACCTATTCCGAAATATACCTTACTCGACAATGATAACCTTCCTGTTTATATTTTCATGTCAGTAATTATTGCAATATTCATGGGACTGACTGTGAGCGCAGAGGAGATCATTAAAGACAGGAAGATACTGAAAAGAGAAGCATTTCTAAACCTTAGCTGGAACAGTTATCTTATGTCAAAAGTCCTGGTTCAGCTGGCTATTTCTGCAGTCCAGGCATTAACCTTTGTAATTATCGGTAACACTATTGTTGGCATAAAAGGCATGTGGTTTGAGTACTGGCTGGTGCTCTTCTCCTGCTGGGCCGGTGCTAATATTCTTGGTCTGGTCATCTCCGACACCTTCAAGGCTGTAGCAACGATTTATATGTGGATTCCATTCCTGGTTATTCCGCAAATAATCCTTAGCGGGATTATGGTGAAATTCGAGAAGCTTAATCCAAATTTATCTTCACCAGTTTCTATTCCTTTTTATGGTGAATTTATAACTGCCAGATGGGGTTATGAAGCCCTGGCTGTCAAACAGTTCAAGGATAATAAATATGAACGATTATTATTCCCTTATGAAAAAGGCATAAGTAATGCGAATTACAAATCTTCTTTTTGGGTAGGTAAGATAAAAACCGACCTTTTAATTATTTCAGATAACTTGAAAACGGGAAACAGGGACAAAGAATTCAATAATAAGCTTCAAGTGGTTTATAATGAATTAAAAAAAGAACAAGCCTTACAACCAAATTATAAATTCAATGACATTGAAAGTCTCACACCGGAGAAAATTACACCAGAGATAATCAGTTCAGCTAATGTATATTTAGATTTGCTGAGGAAAGTATATAATGCAATAGGTAATTCTTGGGAGGCAAAAAAACAAAATCTTCTAAGAAAATATGAAGCTGAAGATAAAAAAGCATTCACAGAACTAAGGGAAAGTAATACTAATAAATCGCTTGATGATTTTGTTAAAAACAGCAATAGCAGCGACACACAAATGACCTATGAGCGTAAAGGTAAAATTATCCAGAGATATCAACCTATATTTAAAGATCCTGATTACAATTTCATCAAAGCGCACTTTTATGCTCCGGTAAAGAATTTATTTGGGAAACCTGTCGATACTTTTATTATCAACGTAATTGTCCTGTGGGTGATGACTATAGCCCTCTATCTTGTCCTCTATTTCAGGCTTTTCAAGAGGCTGCTTGAATCGGGAGAAACGATAATGGGAAAGAAGCCCAAGGGTATTGAATAAAATTAAAGAGGCTGCCTCGGAAGAGACAGCCTCTTTAGTTTTTGGAACAACGATCTGATTACATGATCAACTCAGAATTAAAAATTATTCTACTATTTCAATCATTTTAAACGGTACCCGGATGATAGATTCATAATCTTCGCCGGCTTCCAGCATATCTTCGTCGTCTTCCTCGTAGTACCAGTTTACCTCGACTTCATTCTTAGCCTTATGTATTGCCTCGAGCTTTTTAAATACATCGAGGATACATTTTGATGAGCTGGTGTTGAAATATTCCAGCCTGATATTCACAACAGTTTTTGTCAGAGGTGTCTCTTTATAACTGTCGAGCCAGTCGACCAGGGGTTTATAGAATTCAACTGAGTTTTCAGGAATTGAACGTCCTTTGATTTCAAATACACCTTCTGTTGCGTCAAATTTTACAGTTGGAGTTTTTGGTGTTCCTTCGATAATGATCGGTTCCATTTTATTAAAATTTTAAAGTTTATTTTATTGTTTGTCAAATTTGTTCTCTCTCATCTACTAAAATATTAAGATAGAAGAAAGAGTATTTATCGTTATATTCTTTAAATGCGTATTCAAGCTTGTTGCCTGTTTTTCTTGCGATATCAACAAGACCAAGTCCGCCTCCGCCTTTTGCAGAGATCCTCTGATGATTCAGGATAAACTTATAAAGCTCCTTAATCTCTTCATGGCTCGATCTGTTGATCCTTTTGATTTTTTCTTCGAGTTTTTCAATATTATCAGCATGTACGAAGTTCCCGGTTATAATTTTGTAACCGTTGTCGACTTTCTGTACAACAAGCATACCAAATTTTTCGGATGTCTGATCTTCGAAATCTTCCGGGACTTTATCGACATGATGATATAGATTCTGAAGGCTTTCAACCAGAACATTATAGACCTTTTTCCTTAGCTTGGATTGTTCATTTATTTCAACCATCTTATCCTCAACCGTATCAAGAACATGATTGATTACATCCGAATCAACATTACCCTTATAAAAAAGGATAACATTGTTCTTTGCCTGGTCTGTAACGTAATTCTCTATATCAAAGCCCATTGAAGCTTCAGTTAGGATAAGGTCTTATTTTTCCGATAACAAATATAATAAAAATATAAAGTTACCAAATATAACTTTTACATAATGCAGTTTTATAAAGTTATCGGATTTTTTTGATAAAAGTAAACAAATGTCTGATAAATACCACAATTATGGTGATTTCAGACTTAAGTGCGCCTTTTTGTGCCTTCGTACAATTCATATCCTGCAAGAATACATTCAATCGCTCCATTGTACAACAGAAATTTTGCTTTAGGCCTTAATCCAATGTTCTTAAGGAATTCTTTGCCTGATGTAATTATCCAGGCTTTGTACCCTGCAAAATTATGCTTAAGAGTCGTTCCGATCATTTTATATAATTCATCAATTTCACCGGGTTTCAGCCTTTCACCATAGGGAGGATTGAAAACTAAAAAACCATAATTATCAGTCGATTTAACATCCTTGAAATCAGATACTTCCAGGATAATCTTATCGGACAGACCAGCGTTATTGATATTTTGAGCTGTTTGCCTGACAGCTTGCTCAGAGATATCACTCGCAGCTATCCTTACAGGCATTTCGATTATCCGGCCGTCTGATTCCTGTTTCACTTTATCAAATAATATTTCATCGTAATCTTTCCATCTCCGGAAACCGAAAAAATTTCTGAATTTCCCCGGAGGTATCCTGCAGGCAATCAGTCCGGCCTCAATAGGAATTGTACCTGAACCGCACATAGGATCCGTTAAAGAGACTGAGGCATTCCATCCCGAAAGCATCAGAATACCCGCTGCAAGTACCTCATTCAGAGGAGCAATACCCTGTTCTGTCCTGTAACCCCGTTTAAATAAAGGGACCACTGATGAATCGAGTGAAATATTTACTTTTTCATTACTGATATGAAGGTTTATCACTATTGAAGAATTGGTGGCATCTACGGAAGGCCGCCTGCCTGTTTTTTTTCTGAAATAATCGGCTATCGCATCTTTGACAACAAGCGCAGGGTAACCAGTGTGATTAAACAGCTTTGAATTGACGACGGGAACAACCGAAAATGTTGAATCAGAATCCATTATCGATGACCATTCTGTTTTTGATGCACCTTTATAAAGATCATCTTTTGACCTTATCATGAAATCTGCAACAGATACCAGCACCGACAAGGCGCACCTGGAATTGTAATTCACGCTGTACAGCAGCTCTTTATTCCCGTTGAATAAAACTGCACGGTTTGCAGGCTGAACATTGAGAGCACCAAAACTCTTAAGCTCTTCAGCCAGAACATTTTCAAGGCCATACAGTGTCTTTGCTACAAGTTTCATTTATTTATTCTTGTCCGAACAGATTTCAGACCGGGAAAAGTTCTGATTGTTATCATAAGATTCACATCCGGTGATAATTATCAAAGTTAGTCATTTACCTGAATAAACAGATTTTTTACAAAATCTTTAGGGATTGATCGACATTGAATGCAATTTTTGTTGTTTCTTTACATAACAAATAATATCTATGAATTGAATAAAAAAAAATTACCCAACATGAAGAAGCAAGCTTATATATCCGGTCTGTTATTTATATTTCTGACACTGACACTGACTTCCTGCAAGAAGGATGAACCGGCATCTCTGGGCGATTTGATTATTGGCAAATGGGAAATGCAGAATATGAGGCAGGTTTATTACCTGGATAATGTTAAAAAATTTGAGTACATCTATTATTATGAAACTGATGACTTAGCGTATGAGTTTACTGATGGAGGCAGTATAATTCAGTACATATATGGCGATATATATGGTTCGACCACCTTTACTTTAAACGATAATTCAATTATTATTGAACATGGTGATGTAGATATCGAATGGGCAAATGTTACAACAGATGGAAATACACTAACATGGATGGAAACAGGAACAGAAGTAATTAATGAAGTGACATATGATGTCGAATATTATTCTACTGCAACAAAAAGCAGTAAATAAAATTACTTCGAGCTTAGTTAAAAACCTTGTTCCCTGTTTTAATTTTCAGGATCTATAATCAAAAATTGTAAAATATTAATTATAACCTAAAATCCGGTTATAAGCATTCTCATCAGATATTACATTCAAAGCTTTTTTGATTAAGAGATCATTTTCGTTTACAATTCTGAAGTATTCGTTTGTCTGCCAGATATTATTGGCCACAAGAGCTTTGAGAACCAATAATATCTCACTTTCAGAATGTTTATATTGACTTTCATTGTATTTTACACCACCTTCTTCACCTTTCTTTATGAAGCTTTTAATTTCTTCCGGGGTGAACACAAATCTTTTTCTAAAATCGTCAAATGTTTTAAAGCCTGATGCGATTTTTACCCTGTTTTTATCAGAATACTCAAGCACAAATGAATTGAATATCCCTTTCCGTGCGAGTGCCCTGTAATAATCTGAGTAATTTGAAGTATCTGCAGCTACAAATACATCAGGCATTATTCCGCCGCCTCCATAAACTGTTCGTCTATTCATAAGGGTTTTATATTTCAGTGAATCAGGAAAATGTATACTATCGGCTGACATCAGTTCACCATCGGAGAATCTTTTATAATAATCCTTCATATACTTTTCATACCCCTCTGTGTAAGAGCTCTGAATGGATCGTCCTGTTGGTGTATAATATCGTGCAACAGTGAGTCTTATCATAGAACCATCTGTAAGATAGAAACCATTCTGCACCAGGCCTTTTCCGAAAGTTCTTCTTCCGATAATTACTCCTCTGTCCCAATCCTGCATCGCTCCGGCAAAGATTTCGCTGGCTGAAGCAGAACCCTCATCTGTAAGAACAACCACCCTGGCTGATGACAGGTCTCCTGAACCAGTCGATTTGTAATCCTGTCTTGGGGTTTTTCTTCCGATAAGATAGACCAGCAATCTCTGATTTGTAAAGAAGTGATTGGCAAGCTCAGTGGCTGCAGTCATATAACCTCCGCCATTAGATCTCAGATCAATGATGATGTTCTTCAACCCGTTCTGTTTGAGCCCGACCAGTGCATCTTCAAATTCTTTCTCGGTAGTGGCAGCAAACTTGTTGAACTTAACATATCCCGTCGTTTTATCAAGCATGTAAGCTGCATCGAGACTATAAATCGGTATTTTATCCCGGGTAATTGAAAAATCGAGGATTTCTTTTTCACCCTTTCGGAAAACACTTATATTAACAACTGTACCTTTCTTGCCCATAAGTCTTTTGCGAACTCCGGTTGTTGAGATTCCAATACCTGTAACTTTTTCATTATCAATAGTTATAATCCTGTCTACGGCATGCAGCCCAACCTTTTCGGACGGACCTCCGGCGATTGGTTCAATGACAATAATAGTATCGTGAAGAAGGTTAAACTGTATCCCAATACCTTCAAAATTACCTTGCAACGGTTCATTCATATCTCTGACATCTTTCG
>JBGOXH010000052.1:0-13609 GCA_041479075.1 Bacteroidia bacterium
AGTTATTTTCATATTAACTGTGTCATACTCAACCTTCCGGCCTGCGCGGAGTGCCACAGCACCAAGAAGGATTGTCTCGGTAACCGGGGCCGCATTAAGGAAGCTTCCCGGTGACTGAGCATTATCTTTAAACGCCTCAATCCATACCTCATTACTCCGGGATGCCGGTTCATCAGTTTTCCCCTTAAGCGGTTCTTTTGTCCCTGCTTCGTAAAGAACAGGATTTTCTCCCCTGAAATCACCGATAATTTTTCCTTTATCACCAATAAACATCAATCCCTCAGACGATAGTGATTTCCCTGTATTCCACAATTCATCCGGTGTTTGTGGTTTAATGCCACCATCGTACCAGAATAGATCGAATGGTGGTAATTCTTCCTGCTGAGGGAATCCAAACCTGATTATACATGAGAGGGGAAATGCCACATTGTTTTCAACACCTTCGGAAACGTGATTCTTAATGGTGCAAGTCGTAGTGGCGTAAGATTCAGCGCTTTTTGCCGGTGTTTTTATACCAAGTGTAAGAAACAGCGGGAAAAGGCTGTAATGTCCCATATCAGCAATACTTCCTCCTCCGAAATCATACCAGCCCCGGAAGACGCAGTGAGTATAACTGGGATGATATGGGCGTTCGGGAACAGGTCCAAGCCACAAGGCCCAGTCGAAATCTTTAGGTACAGGTGGAGTATCTGTTGGATTAGTCTGCCATTGTTGCCAGACAGGCCTGTTCGACCAGTTATGAATTTCCTTAAGAGTGCCAATTCTGCCCTCTTTTATCCATTTCTTTATAAGTTCATATTCAGGTCTTTTACTCCATGCCAGTAAATGCGTGCTCAGCCCTGTTTTTCTTGTGGTTTCGACAAGGAGTTTTGATTCGTAGATCCTGTTAGCAATTGGTTTATGTGTAACAACATGTTTACCTTTTTTCAGGGAAGCTATTGCAATTGTGGCATGAAGATGATCGGGCGTCATAATCTTGATAGCATTAATATCATTCTCTTTTTCAAGGAGCTCCCGGAAGTCAGCGTATGAAGAACATCCCTTATAGGTACCAGCGTTTTTTGACTTTGCATAATACTTGTTAACAAGTTCCTGTCCCACATCTCTTCCTCCTGGAATACCGCTCAGATTCGCTCCCCACAATGGTTCACCAGTGGCCGTCCGCATAATGTCACGGATTTCATCTGCTGACCAATCCACATAATCGGTAGTCATCTTGTTAGGGTCGCAAACAGCAACAATCTGGATTGAAGGGTCAGTGATCAGTGAAGCCATTTCCCTTATCCCCTGAGTGCCGCATCCTATATATCCAAGTGTTATTTTATTGGATGGAGCAACATACCCGGGACCTCCGAGCACGTAACGAGGTACAACTGTGAAGGCTACAGATGCAGCAGCAGCTGAGCCAAGAAATTCACGACGGTTTAATTTTTTTACTGGTTTCATATCTCAGAATGTATTATTGGTTCGGAATTCAAGAAAAAACTTTTGAAGACAATATCAAATTTACACAATTGAAAACTCTGATTATATTTTAAACTGATCTTTTTTCAGATTTGTCTTTATAAATAATGTTCAGACAGTTTTAAGGAACCTGAATGTCTTCAGCAAAATTATAATGCGAACGCACGTCCGTCCTGATGTTGCTTCTTGTTAAGGGATTACTGATAAATCTTTATATAATTCACTATCAAATGCTGTGGAAAAGTAGTTGTTCCGTCAGGTGAACCGGGCCAGTTTCCACCAACTGCCACGTTAAATATAAAGAATTCGGGCAAATCAAACGGGAAACTGCTTATGGCGGTACGAGTAAGTTCAAAATACTGTGTATTGTCAATCATCCATTTGAAATTATTAGGAGTCCAGATCAAAGTAAAAATATGAAAATTATTACTGAAAGAACCTCCAGATAAAGTCATATTGCTTCCCATTGATTTATGCCCGCTGTTATCCCAGTGAAGGGTTCCGTATACTTTATCAGGTTGCTGTCCGAGAAGTTCCATAATGTCTATTTCGCCACATTTTGGCCAGCCAACGATGGAAATGTTGGATCCCAGCATCCATAAAGCAGGCCATATACCTTGACCTTGAGGAAGTTTTGCACGTATTTCAACCCTCCCATATGTAAACTCTTTCTTTCCCAGCGTAGTAATTCTGCCAGACGTATAGGAATTTACCGACGGATTCAGTACCGTTATATGCAAATAACCTGAATCTAAGTGAACATTGTCTGCATTATTGGTGTACACTTCCTTTTCGTTGTTTCCCCAGCCATTGTTATTGCCTAACTCATAATTCCAACAACTTGTATTCAAATAGGTATCAGTGAATTCATCGCTCCACACCAGGGTAGCATAATCAATGTTAACCACCCTTATTGTCATATCCGTTTTATTAAGTGAGGCATTTACAGGATTAGTGATAACAACTCTGAAATATACATCCTGTTTCAGGTCAGTATTATGCAGGATACTTATACTGATTGATTTGGATTTTTCACCTGGATTAAAGGTAAGTTTCCCGGACTGAACGGCCACATAATCCTGGCCTGCAATTGCAGTACTGTCGCTGGTTGCAAAATCAACAGTCACAATCTTATCACTGGCCTCGGACAGGTAAACAGGCAATTTGACAACGGCCCCCGGTGCATCTTCAGCGACCAGTATAGTGGTACTGGTAAAAATAATATCAGGTGTTGTAATAGAAGACGATTCATTTTTACAGGATGAAAATATCGTATATGGAATTAAAACCGCTGTGAAGATTAAAGAACTGATTTTCATATAATTGCGGATTAATTAATAATAAAAATAAAATTATTCCAACGAAGTTAATAAAATCCGAAATGAAAAGAGAACCGGGAGAATATTAAATCCTCTTACCTTCCAAAAGCCTGTATGGTTGCAATATATCATCTTAACATCACTAATGAGATTATAAAGGATTTGATTTATCCCTGAGGTTACTGATTAATATCTCTGCTGACTGGAGTCCTTCTGAAAAGGCCTTCAGAATTATGTCGCCTTCCTTTGTTCCGGATTCCAGGATCACTATGCATCTTCCCTGATATGCTTTCCGCAGCGGTTGCTTAAAGCTCTCAGTACTCAAAGGATTAGAGCTGCTCACTGCAAGAATCGAACCTGGTCCTTTAATCTCAAAACGCACCAGGTTTTCAGCAGCAGGATTTCTTACTCCACTCTCATCAACAAGTTCCACAGTAATATAGCTTAGATCCTGTCCATCAGCCTTTATTGAAGTGCGGTCAGCTTTCAATGCAATTTTAACCGGACTCCCAGCTGTTTTTAAATCACAGGAATCCCCCTCTGATGACCCATCATACCCTTTCGCACTGAGAATTCCTGGTTCATAGGGTACTTGAAAGTTTGCTATCCATTTGTTCTCCCTGTTTGTTTTTTGTCTCCCCATTGATTTTTTATTCAGGAATAATTCCACTTCAGGGCATGAACAATAAACTTCAACTTCAAGTATTTTTCCTTCATACCCTTCCCAGTTCCACCTCGAAACAACATCCTGCCATTCCCACTTACTCCAGGCTTCCTTTTCAGGATTCACTGTGAAGGAAGGAGAAGGAGGCCTTACAAAGACAAATACCTTGTTACCATTTCCCCAGAGTACTTCACGATAATAGGACTGAGGCCTTTTGAAGCCGCAGATGTCAATATCGCCACAAAATGCATGATTCCATGGATAGAAGCTGCCCTTGTGCGGATAGCCCAACCAGCCAATACTTGCTTCCCCAAGGTAATCATAACCTGTCCAGACAAAATCGCCTATCACCCATGAATAATCCTTTACTGCCATCCAGTAATCGAATGCCTCAAGAGGAAACGATTCTGTTGAAATTATAATCCTTTCAGGCAGACGTTTATGGTCGCTTACATAATTGTCAATAGCATAATTATAACCACAAACATCAAGGGTTGCAAAATAAGGATCTTTGTCAGGAGCTATACTGTTAACAGCTGAAGTAATCATACGGGTTGAATCCAGGTTTTTTATAAAGTCAACCAGCTGTCTGGCAAGTGATGCACCTTCTGGTTTTCTGCTTTCAGGTATTTCATTGCCAATGCTCCAGAGAACCACTGAGGGATGGTTCCGGTCACGCATAACCATGCTTTCGATATCCTTTTGCCACCAGTCGTTGAAATACAAATGATAGTCATCCGGATTTTTTGGTTCTCTCCACATATCGAAAGCTTCATCAATCACGAGCATGCCCAGTCGGTCGCAGGCATCGAGAAAGGCCTGTGAAGGAGGATTGTGAGCACACCTGATTGCATTATAACCATTGGCTTTCATCAGTTCCACCCTCCTCTCCTCTGCCCTGTCAACAGCGGCTGCCCCAAGGGGACCATTATCGTGATGCATGCAGGCTCCCTTTAACAGTAATCGTATTCCATTCATGAGAAATCCCTTTTTTGCATTGATCTCCATTGACCGAACTCCGAACCGGGTTTCCAATCTGTCTTTCAATTCAGGCTTTCCTTTGCTGATAAAAGTTGAAATTTCACTAACAACAGTATATAGGTTTGGATTACCCGGAGACCATAGGGTCGGGGAAGTAAGTTCAATTTCCTGAATAAACTCGGAATTATTCCCTGAGGCAACAGATTGTGCAGATTCTTTTTTTGCCACTTCATTTCCAGCCTTGTCAAGAATGCGTGATAAAAGAACCACATCTTCAGCTTTTTCTGAATTATTAAAAACGGTTGTTTTAATATTCACCATAGCCTTTTTTTCATCGACCTGTGGTGTTGCAATAAAGACTTGCCATGGGTCCAGGTGAACAGGCTCCAATACACTCAGCCATACGTGTCTGTAAATGCCTGAACCGCTGTACCAGCGGCTGTTGCGTCCTTCATTGCTCACTTTTACCGCAAGTATATTCTTTTTGCCCGGTAGCAAATTCCCGGTGATATCATAACGAAAAGTGGTATAGCCATAGGGATGATTGCCAATGTGTTGATCATTCAGCCAAATATCAGCATTCATATAAATTCCATCGAACTGCAGTATAAATTGCTTTCCTGAAATATTCCGCGGGAGTACAAATGATTTACGGTACCAGCCTGTTCCCCCAACCAGGTATCCTGCATCTATTCCGCCGATCGCACTCGAATCGAAAGGCGAATTGGTCCCGGGGATATCCTCTATGCTCCAGTCGTGAGGAAGATCCAGAATTCGCCAGGAGGAATCGTCATATCCCGACTGTTCAGCCTGTTTAACATTGCCCCGATAAAATCGCCAGTACGCATCAAAAGGAAGATCGGTGCGCCCTTTTGCCAATATTGCTTTACTTATATTCAGATCCACATCACTTTGGCTACATCTTTGCGTGAGGATGAATAAGACATTTAAAATCAGGATTGAAACTATATTTCTCATTTTCATAAGTGTGTTATTTATTCGAAGACCTCATGCGCGAGTTTATGCGCTGGAGCTTCAGCAAAGGGGTAGGACAACAAGGGAATGGATTACATTATTTCTTTTTTGAGCTTTTCTATTTTAGTGAGAAGAAAGCCATTTGTTAAACCCCAGTAAGCCAAAAAACCAAGCCCGCCCGGTTTAACTGAATAGTGTTTTATTAATAGCGGATTAAGGTCATTAATATTGAAAAAAACTTCCGCGATAGTTACAAGGGGTTTAGTTTTACATAAATTTTCCTCAACTAATATCAAGCCTATGCAGTCTTTGTATTTAGCCTGGTTTATATTAAGATTTTTGATCATGCCTCCTATTTCATCATCTGAAATAGTGTAATCAATATTATCTGAATAAACTTTCTGCCAATCGACAGAAGCATTTGCTTTGGTAACATATGATAGATCCCATCCTACTGTATCGCGATCTAATTTATTTCTTACAATATGTTTCCAATTCTTATCTATCAGATTATTAGCATCCACAAAAAACCTTAATATCTCAGGCTTGTTACTGAACTCATCCGACTTGGTACATTGTACTTTTGAATAGTCGGCTCCAAAAAATACCAAGGGCACTTTAGGATTGAAAATATCCTTTTTTGTCTGGGCAAATCCCAGAATAGGAATAAATAAGAAAATGATCATCAGTTTTTTCATGGGATGAAATTTTAATATCTATTAAAGGTAAACTAAAGTATGAGAATTCTGAAATATTTTAAACTCAAAATAAATCTAATCATTCGTTTTATCCCGTTCACAACTAACTATTGCGCTACCCGTCAAAAAAGCAATTGACCACCCGACAATATTCTTTTTATTTTCTATCTTCGTACTACTAATTCTTTATAATATGCATAAAAGATTAATTATAAGCGTTTGCAGAAAAATCTTACTGCTCATAGTATCAGTATTTATCTTTTTAAATGCTAATTCCCAGGGATCATTAAATGTAACTTTTAAACAATTTGATAAAAAGATCATTATTACTTATGGTCTGACTGGCACCCCCTCAGGACAAACTTATAATATTGAAGTTTTTTGCAGTACAGATGCAGGAAAAACCTTTAGTTCGTCGCCTCTGACAATGGTTAGTGGTGATTTGTCAGGCGTTACCGGAGGAACTGGTAAGACAATCACCTGGGATGTTTTGTCGGAAAGGGAGAGCCTTCAGGGGAATGTCGCGTTTAAAATGAGGGCTTCGCCAATTGGCGGCGGTACAAATGTCCAGAATATTTCTTCGACTGCCACAAGGAAGGTAGAAATCCCGGCTGGTAATGTAAACACAGGGAATGATCCGTATTGGGCAGAAATCCCGGATGGCACTTTTACGATGGGAAGTCCTACTTCCGAAGTTGGAAGAGCAAGCGGAAATGAAGTCGAACATCAGGTAACACTGAAGGCATTTAAAATTGGAAGATATGAAGTGACTTTTACGGAGTATGATGAGTTTTGTGATGCTACCAAGCGAAGGAAAATTCCCGATGCAGGCTGGGGTCGCGGTAAACACCCGATTATAGCAATAACCTGGTTTGACGCCAAAGCATTTGCAGAATGGAAAGGGTGCCGTCTACCAACTGAAGCAGAATGGGAATATGCCTGTAGGGCGGGAACAACAACTCCTTTCAACACTGGAGGGGACAATATTACCACCGAACAGGTAAATTATAATGGTACCAAACCATATAATAAAGGTTCCGCCGGAACTGACCGGCATAAAACTCTGGAAGTCGGCCAGCTTCCTCCTAATGCCTGGGGATTGTACGATATGCATGGTAACGTATCGGAGTGGTGCAATGATGTCTTTGGTCCTTATTCACCTGCCGAACAGACAAATCCAAAAGGTCCTGAGAAGGGACCTGATCGTGTTCATCGCGGTGGAAACTGGTACGACGGTGCTATAAAATGCAGGTCTGCGGACCGGGTTCGTGAGGATCCGTACAACCTTGATAGAAAAATTGGTTTCCGGCTTGCAAAAGACTATTAATATATGGTATAGACAATAAATCGGTTAGCCCGGATTTATAAATCAGGAATATTGTTTTTTATCAATTAAACAACGATAGGTACGGGAAAAATTTTAACTTTACAAAGTATTTAAACATAACCCATTATGAAAAAATATATTGCGGTTATAGTCTTTTCAATTCTTTCTATATCTGCATTTACGCAGGGGATAATAGAAGGAAAATCATCCCCGATGACTGTGAATATCACAAAAGATCTCTCCAGACCATCAGGGAACGCTAATGTAATTACGGGCCAGTCAGATCCAGGACTGGTTAGTATTATCAAAGACAAAGATATTACTGCAAAACCATCCCAAACACCCCGTCTTCAGGCTGATGCTCCTCAGTTCATTGATACAGATGGCAACAATATTATAAATGCCAATGAAAGCTTTTCTATCTTTTTCACTATCAGCAATTTGGGAGAAGGACCGGCATTAAATCTTACAGCTACAGTATCTGAAAAGAACAAAGTCCCTGGTCTTAATTTTCAACCAAAAACTCTTGGAACCCTGCCTCCAGGTGTAACAAAAACATTTGATGTACAGGTAAATAGCTCTTTGAACACGACAAATTCAACAGCATCATTAGTAGTCTCAGTAGGTGAAGCAAATGGAAATGGTATCGTTCTCTCTCCTTTAGCTGTCCAGGTCAAAGCATACGAACCGCCCTTTATTAAGATTGCAAGCGTAGAATCTGGTCCTATTAAAAAGGATGTACCTTTTACAGTAACTGTTAATGTTCAGAATACAGGTGGTGGTTCAGCAGAAAATGTTAATTTAATCCTTCCCCCTCAAGCTAATATTGTAATAATTGATGGCAGTGAATCTGTGGAACTGGGCAGTTTAGCTCCAGGAGAAATAAAACAGGTAACATACACATTAATAACTAAACCTAACTACACGCTGGCTAAAATAATCCTTCCTTTTCAATTAAAAGAACGGTTCGGGAAGTACGCTGAGACCGGTAGACCTTCAACTACTCTACTTATAGAACAGGCTTTAGCTTCAAACAAAAATGTAGTAGAACAGGGAGTGCAGGGAAATGTTACGGTCGAAGAACCAAAAGCAGCTGTTGCAGCACCTTCATATATTTCAGATGTGGATAATATCTCAGCCAGTGCTGTGAAGAATCTAAAAAGGATTGCCTTAATAATCGGGAATGAAAATTATTCACAAAATTTTGATGCCGAATCAGATGTAGATTATGCAAAGAATGATGCTGCTGTTTTCAAAAAATATGAGACAACTGTCCTTGGCGTTGATGAAGGTAATGTCTTTATACTTACCAATGCTTCATCAGCAATAATGCGGAAAGAAATTGACCGTGCTACTCTGCTTCTCCAAAAAATGGGATCTTCTTCAGAACTGATTTTTTATTATGCAGGACATGGTTATCCTGATGAAGTTACTCATATTCCCTACCTTATCCCTGTTGATGTAAATGTTACTGACCTTACATCAGCATATAAATTATCTGATCTTTATGCAAAATTTGGCAGTTCCGGCGCAAGTAAAATGATTGTATTTCTCGATGCATGTTTTAGCGGTGGAGGACGTACTTCGGTTGTTTATGCGGCCAGGGGAGCAAGAATAGCTCCAAATAATGATGGAACAACACCTGCAGGCAATATGATAGTTTTCTCTGCCTGCGAAGGTACTCAGTCTGCGCTGGCGTTTGATAAGGAAAAACATGGATTATTCACATATTATCTTTTAAAGAAATTAAAGGAATCACAGAAGGATCTGACCTATGAACAGTTATTTACCTACCTCCGCGATGAGGTTTCAGTTGCTGCAGTAAGAGTAAACGGTAAGGCTCAGGATCCGAATATCATTGTTAGTCCTGATTTAGGAGATAAATGGAAAACCTGGAAAGTCAAGTAAGATTTTTTTTACAATAAATAAATTCCTATTCAATATCAGTAACTAAATAATACTTATGTATGAAAAAGTTCTTCGTAGTAATTTTAAGTTGTATGATAGCAGGGTCTGCTATTGCCCAGCAAACCACCAAGCAGTTAAGAGCTGAACTGAAAGATAAAGCTATCAGAGAAGCCAGGAAAGAAGCAAGACAGATGGGAAAAGACGGTTGGGATGTTCCTCCCGGATCTATACCTCTTGCTAAAGTACTTGAAAATGCCTGGATGAAACAGGTTGCCGAGGATGATAATGGAAATGTCAGGTATATCTTTGCTGATGGTAATGCTGTAGCCGAAAGTAAATCAGCAGCTGAAATGCAGGCAATAGAGCTTGGCAAGCTGCAGCTCGCTGGAATGATACAAACAAATATGAGCTCGCTTATCTCTGCTAATGTAGGGAATGCCCAGCTATCAACACAGGAAGCAGCTTCAGTTACCGAAATCGTACAGTCAGCCAAGAATATGATTGCAATGGAACTTGGTTATGTTGATCCGACTTTTAAACTGAACAGGCCTATCGGTAAAGATAAAATTGAAGTCCAGGTCAGACTTTTCTATGATACAAAACAGTCACTTGAAATAGCCAAAAAAGTTGTTCGCCAGGAGCTGAAAGACAAACTTAAGCTCAACGAGGAAAAGCTGGAAAAACTGATGGGAATTCAGTAGTTTTCAACTCATTGGAGTGAGCTTATATCCATAAATTAATTCAATTTGTGTCTATAACCTTTTTAGATCATGAAAAGAGTTCTGGTATTATTTTCATTACTTTTCTGTGTTCAGCTTTATGGTCAGGAAAATATTGCAGATATGCTGGCTGCAAAAGGGTATGGAAAGAATACCCGGGCAATAATTGTGGCTAACGAGGATTATCAGTCCTATTCCGGCGGTGTTTATGTCGAAAATGAAGATCTGGCTATATTCCAGGCTGAGAGGTTTAAGCAGTTATTAATTAAAAAACTGGGTGTATTGCCAGAAAATATTCAGTTTTTTCCTGATGCCCTTAGCACAAATATAAAGCTGGCTATAACTAAACTTCAGAGGAGCCTTCCTTCAGATGCAAATCTCATTTTTTATTATCGTGGTAAAACGTACACTGATGAGACAGGTGATTTATTTCTGATCCCTGTCGATGTTTCTGATAATGAAACATTCTATATGTTTGGACTGAAGGATCTTTGTACAAGACTTAATACCATTAACAAAACCGGCATCACCATTTTAATAGATGCTCTTCAGGGCACTAAATCCTTCAAAACCTGTATTATTGATAATGGTTTCACTGAAGGAGAAGTCCCTTTGCAATCAGTGAAAAATATGTCGCTGTACAGAGTGTTATCTCCTTCTGAAGCAAAAGCTAAGATACCTGTAAATGCCAGCAGACCGGAATTAACTATTACTATGCCCTTATCTAAAACAAATGAGACTGAAGAATCAACAGCTATTATTGAAGGGAAAGTAAAATCAGATTGCAAGATTGAGGTTATATCTGTAGAAGGACAAGAGGCTCATTTTTCTGATGATGGCCATTTTATGGCAAGAGTAAACCTTGAAGAGGGAGAAAACCTTATAACTATCCAGGTCAAAAACTGTGCAGGTTGGACCAGCGATTATGTTATTTTTAAGCTTAAAAAGATGCCAGTTGATGAAGCAGATGTTGCTGATTCAGCTTTGTTTGCACAGACAGATTCGTTGAAGGAGCTTGGTAAAAATTATGCTGTAATAATCGGCGTAAGCAAATATGCTGATCCTGTAATAAACAGCCTTTACTATCCGATATTTGATGCAAGAAAGATAAGAGATGTGCTTCTCAGCTTTTATACCTTCGATAAAAACAGTGTTGTGCTTCTTGAAAATCCATCCAAATGGAGAATCGTAAGAGTGCTTGATTCGCTGGATTATATTATTACATCAAAGGATAATCTTCTGATTTTTTATGCGGGGCATGGTAACTGGGATGAAAGCAGCTCTATAGGTTACTGGCTTGCTGCAGATGCAATTGCAAAAAGTACCAACACATGGATGATGAACAGCCTGATAACTGAATATGTTAGTCAGAGTAAAGCACGACATACCCTTGTGATAGCAGATGCATGCTTTGGAGGCAGCATTTTCAGGACACGTGCATTAGAACCTGAAGAGGAAAAGACAATCTCTGATATGTACCTGAAAATGAGCAAGAAAGCTATGACAAGCGGCGACCTGATAGAAGTGCCTGACGAAAGTATTTTTGTAAAGAGTTTCGTAAAGCAGCTATCAGATAACAAAGCAAAATATCTTTCATCTGAAAAATTATTCTTCAGCATAAAACCAAGTGTAGTTTCAGGCAGTCTCATACCTCAGTTTGGTATCATAAAGAATGCCGGCGACCAGGGAGGCGATTTTATTTTCTTCAGAAAACAGGAAAGATCAATAAATTTCAGGTAAATTAAATCGATAAGATATTAAATATAAACGCACCAGTACCGGCAAATCAAATGGTGCGTTTTTATTTTGCGACTGTTACAGTAATTGATTTAACTTCAACATTTGCTTTTTCGAGGCTCTTATATTGATTGAGCCAGTCTTGGAAATCTTCTGATTTACAGGATTTCGGAGATTTAGAGTCGTCACTGTATTTTATTACACTCCACAATGGAGGTTTTGTAATAGGTGTTTTCGAAAAGATAATATAGATAATGTATATTTCCTGCTGTCTGTCACTAAAAAGATAGTATTGCTCGTTTTTGATATTCTTCTCCTTGAAGTAATTGAATTCCGGTTTTGTAGAGAAAAGAATGTATTTTTCATCAGCAATGACAGGCACGCCTCCCTCAAAATCTGCCGGCATATCGTGATATGGATAAAGGCAATTTGTCGTATCCTCGTCGGTCAGATAGATTGAAATATATCCGCTCATCGGTGAAGAAAATGACATATATATATTTTCTCTGTTTTTAAAATCGGTGGTCTGACATTTTTCATTTTCACAATTCAGCGTAAATGATGTGAAGTTTATTTTTGGAGCTATTATCTCACTGGCTTCGATCTCGATATTGCACCTTATTTCAGTAACGGGTTCTTCTTTCCCGTTAACTGTCTTCATATTGTTAAAATATTGAAATTCACTTTTTATCACCTCCTCAACTTTACCCTTTACCAATCTGTTTGCAACCGTATTGAACACAACATTGGTTTCAGCAGTTTTCATTCCCGTCTGCACGTTGGTTATATAAGTGGAATTACCCTGAACAAGAACACTTCCAAACGCTGTTTCAAGTGCATTAAGCGTTGCAGCTTCCTCAACCTGTTTCTTGGCATCCTGTCTGCTGAGGTAATCGGGAATCTCCATCTGTGCATATCCTTTTACCTTTCTTGTCTTTTGTGAAAACAATAACACCGGACACAATGTTAAAATGAAAAGAGACCAGATAAACTTTTTCATAGCGGCTTTAATTATAAATCTGTCTGAAATAATAATGTACAAAGATATTAAATAATAAATATACTGCTGAAGCTCAATTACCCACCCCTAACCTCCCGCCCTTCGGTCGGGACAGGCTTCCGCTGTCACGGAATCTTCGCTGCGCTTCGATCTCCAGGGAGGGGAACTTTATAATTACCATTGTGCCGTTGCGCTGTTATACCATTCAATATTTCAGCCCGGCATTTTTCATTATCATAGCAAGGTTGTACTGCGGATCAACGACCTTACGGGACATCATTGCATTGGCTTCTTTGTCTTTAACAAATTTTTCTTCGGATCCCAGGTTACCTTGCGGTTAAGCTTCATACTAATCCATGCTACGGCACATGCTTCAAGGCTCCGTGCCGAATGTTCTACCGGTGCAATCGGGTCCTTCCTGCTTAATATGCTTTCTAGCCAGTTGCGATAATGGTCGGAACTCGGCATCCATATTTTACCTTCAGGCCCTATTCTCGGATACAAAATTTTGTTATCGCTTGCCCAGAGCGGACCTTTGCCTGTAGTTGTTATTTCCGGGTCGCTTGCAGTAACTCTCTCGGCTCCTCTGGCGCAAAAAACTGTTCCCTCTGTACCCTCGAAAAGGCAGCCGTTTGTGAAAGTATCATCGAGAATAACCTGTATATCACCGGGATACATCATTTCAACATGATATTTAGTATGGACAGTCCAAACATCATCCTTCATAAATTCTGCTTTACCTTCAATTGTAAGCGGACCTCCGGTCTCCTGTCCTATCGCCCATTGCATGATATCTATGTGATGTGCACCCCAGTTG
>JBGOXH010000347.1:0-2539 GCA_041479075.1 Bacteroidia bacterium
CACCATGACCGTTATCCAGAATGATCTTCTTAAGTCCGTTTCTTGATAATTCACTGCATGTTTCCTCCAGCATCTTCCACATTAGCTCGTTGCTGTAGGCCATTGCTCCCGGCTGGTGCCTGGCTTCAAAAATCTGACCTACAAAATAGGGAGGAAAAACAACTGCATATTCTTTTTTTGCAGCAGTGAAAGCCACTTCTCTAGACTCAAACAAGTCCGAGCCGAGAGGTAGATGAGGACCATGTTTTTCGATAATCCCCAGCGGTAGTACACACACTCCACCTGCTTTTTCAACAGCTTTTACAAATTGCGGAGAGGTAATTTCTTCCATTTTAAATGGAAGATCTGTTGGAGATCCGGTTTGTCCTGCAAGAATAACCGTCCAAAAAATTGTAAATAAGAGAGTTAATGTTTTTTTCATGATATTTGTTTTTATGTATAAATGGTAATTTTAATTTTTTAAACTTGATAATTTTCTAAGCCGCCATCAGTCTGATTGAATGTCTCAGGTATCTGATCCCTGATAGAAACAAGGCAAGTCCTATTTCATTGTAAATTATTGAAAGATATTGTTTGGGAATGCGTGAATGCCGGAGAGCTATCCCCATTGAAACCATGATTATTACTGTCAGATAATTCTCCTTTCCGTCATATCGGATAAGCCATGTTGTTGCAAAGGTAATCAGCATTATGCCAACTCCGCACCACACGATACCGGCCAGGAGAATGAGATATTTCCTGTCAACCGCTGGATTTAATTTTTCCAATATCATTGAGCTCCTATTTTCGCCAACCGGAAGGGTCTGATTTCGATCTTCTCCCAGACTTTATTGTATATATATGGTTCATCTTTAAGCAGCCTGTCAAGCTCGGCACGGTCTGCAACTTCATAAAGTATCATGGAACCTGTCATAATACCGTTATCGTTAAGTATGGCCCCGCCACAAAGAAATTGGCCGGCTTTTTTTACATGAGCAATCTTTTCAAGATGCTCCGGCCTGCTTTTCATCCTTCGATCAAGAGCCTTCGCATCTGTTCCGTCATAAGCAATAAGTAAAAATTGCATGAGTGAATGTTTGATTAGTTGAACCTTATAATTTTTTTCAAATCTAAAGATAAAATTACTCTTTTAGAATGAAGTCAAAACAAGCCTGTGAATTGATTATATTTGTCACGCGCTGAGGTTCAGGAACAGGAAATTTATATTTCTCTGTGTCCCAATAATTATGATCAAATTAAAATCAATATTAAATCCATTTCGTTTTTTCAGAGATTTGAAAAACACGGACCATTCGCATGTATTTGGAGCCGGCGATATTCTTAAATACATAGGTCCTGGATTGCTGGTTACTGTTGGTTTCACAGACCCTGGAAACTGGGCTGCGAACATTGCTGTCGGTTCGGAATATGGATATACCCTCCTGTGGGTCGTTACATTATCAACGATAATGCTGATAGTTCTTCAGCATAACGTGGCACATCTTGGCATAGTTACAGGCTATTGCCTTGCGGAAGCTGCTATGTTATATACAAACAGGAAAATAGCGCGATTTATGTTATCGTTTGCTCAAATGGCATCGGTGGCAACTTCACTTGCAGAGATTCTGGGTGGAGCTATCGCCCTTCAGATGCTGTTCAGGGTACCCATAAAAGTCGGGGCGTCGCTGATAACTGCTTTTGTATTAATAATGCTTTTAACAAATTCCTACAGGAAAATTGAAAAGTGGATAATCGGATTTGTTTCAATTATAGGTCTTTCTTTCCTGTATGAGCTTTTCCTGGTAGATGTTAAATGGATTGAAGCTGGTGTTTCATTGGTGAAACCTTCCATTCCCGAAGGTTCAATGCTTCTCCTGATGAGTGTCCTTGGTGCTGTTGTAATGCCTCACAACTTGTTTCTTCATTCCGAGATAATTCAAAGCCGTCGGTGGAATCTTGAAAATGAAATAGTTATAAAGAAACAACTAAAATATGAATTTGCTGATACTCTGCTTTCGATGATCGTCGGATGGGCAATAAATAGTGCAATAATTATTCTGGCTGCCTCAACTTTTTTTAGAAACAATATAAAAGTTGATGAATTACAGCAGGCAAAAAGCCTTCTGGAACCCTTACTGGGTATAAATGCCTCAGTGGTCTTTGCTGTGGCTCTGCTTTTTTCTGGTGTTGCTTCATCAATAACTTCAGCAATGGCAGGAGGATCAATTGTATCGGGAATGTTTATGGAACCCTATAATATCAGGGACAGCCATACCCGTACAGGGGTGTTTATATCACTTTTCGGGGCATTACTTATAATATTTTTTATCGGTGATCCATTTATGGGACTTATTCTTTCCCAGGTATTTCTTAGCATACAGCTTCCTTTTACAGTGGCAATACAGGTTTATCTTACCTCCTCAAGGAAAGTGATGGGGAAATATACAAACAGTCGTTTTCTTGTGGTAATATTGTTGGTAATTGCAGGTACGGTTGTTTTTCTCAATCTGAAATTGCTTTTTGATTTAATCTTCAGGTAAATTTATTGTAAATGATGAAA
>JBGOXH010000151.1:0-6887 GCA_041479075.1 Bacteroidia bacterium
ATACAAAGAAGAGTAAATGATTTTGAAGAGGTGCTGGCTGGATTTACCATCTATGCTCCATCCTCAGGAATGATAATCTACAAGAAAAACAGGCTTGGAAGAAAAAGAAAGGTTGGATCAATGATCGATGCTATGGATCGTGTAGTTGCCACACTGCCCGATCTTTCATCAATGATTTCAAAAGTTTATGTCAGTGAAATTGAAATAAGCAAAGTGAAAATTGGACAGGAAGTCAGTATCACCGTGGATGCATTTCCGACAAAATCATACAATGGAAATGTCAGTTTTGTAGCAAATATTGGTGAGAAGCTGCCAAACACCGATACAAAAGTATTCGAGGTTCAGATAAAAATTGATGGCTCGGATTATAATCTGCGACCAGCGATGACCACAAATAATAAAATAATGATCAAGACACTTGACAGTGTAACATATATCCCCATTGAATGCGTTCATACAGGTTCTGACAGCATCCCATTTGTTTATACAAAAAGCGGATACAAACAGGCTGTTATTCTGGGTGAATGGAATGAAAAAAATGTTGTTATTGAAAAGGGTCTGGAACCTGGTACACAACTTTATATTGCTGTACCGGATAAACAGGAGAAATTCAAGCTGAAAAGAGTAGAATTAATAAAAAAGGGCTCAAATTGAGCCCTTTTTTATTATCTGAAAATCAGTTTCTACTTCTTATCGTAAACCATTGTCGACACTCTTGGTTCGCCATTTTGTGATTGTCTTGTACTTTTAACTGTAATAGTATTTGCATCAGTAAGTGACCATTCGTCTTTAGTTTCAATAGTTACCGATTGCCCGTTACGATCCATAGTCCTTTTTGTAACAATTGTAAGGACTTTGCCATCTGCCGACCAAGTAGCAACTGACTTGCTTTCACCCATTCCTGTTGTATTAATACTCTCTTTTCCATCAAGTGTGTATTTAGAAGTAAAGGTTTGGTCGCCTCTTGTACGATCTACAGTAAGAAGATTAGCTTCCTGTTTTGCAACAAAGTTGCCACCGCCAAAACCGCCCCTCTGACCTTGTCCCTGACCCTGGCCCTGAGGTGGTTGTCCCTGAGGTTGCTGTCCCTGACCCATTCCGAAATTGCTTTTCTCAGTATTTAATGCCCATGTACCTGAAAAATTAACTTTTCCAGCCTGACCATTTAATGCCAGTGGCATGCACAGAAAAGCAAGAATTATCATTGCTGATAATGTAATCTGTAAACTTTTAACATTTTTTTTCATATTCATAATTTTTGGTGTTTGTATAATATTAGTATAGACAACTTGTCAAAGTTAGATATTCCACAGTATCTGTATAATTATTTAAGTTTTTTTAAGAATTGGTTTTGGAGAAAAAAGACACTTTGACATAATTAATCCGTTTTATAAAAAGATTTTGAGTATTGGCATTCAAGATTAATGCGGAAAATGGACAAATCAGTTTTTTATTAAATAACCTGCTTAATAAGTTTGAGATTCCTCATTTCTCCCGCAAAGCGGGATTCATTCGGAATGACACTTTATTTTTCTAAGGGGGGCGTGGAACAGAGGCGATTTGCTTGAGCAAATCGCCTCTGTTCCACCCTTGTAACCTTTAATAACTTGTCATTCCGAGCGTTAGCGAGGAATCTCTATCTAAATTATTTTTGATTCCCGACACTCATATAAAAGAAAATTATTATAATTGCATCCTGAATTTTTATTAATAATCAACTAACAATAAAATAAATTATTATGATAAGAAGAATATTTTCTCTCGTTATTGCAGTTTTTATACTTTCAGCATGCGGTAACAAATCCGGTAAAGAGGTCTCTGATAAAACAAAAGGAGCAGAACAAGCTGTAAATGTTCAATTTACAGCTCTAGTTGAAAATCCGGGAAACTATATTGATAAAAATATAATTGTTGAAGGCAAAGTAGTTCATGTTTGTCCTCATACCGGCAAAAAGATGTTCATTGTTGGTGATAACCCTGATGTTATGCTTTATGTTTCTGCTGGCGAAAACACTCCCAAATTCCCGATGGAGCTCCTCGGAAGCAAAATCTCCGTTGAAGGTCGTATTGAAAGGGTTGTAACCGCTGAGAAACCTGCTGAAGGAAAAATGAACACCGGAATGGAAATGGCTGCCTGTTGCGATTCTACAGGCAAAAAAGGAGTTGTATGTGCTGATTCTTCAAAAAAATCAGCAGCCGAATGTGAAACTGAAACTGCTCTTGCAAAACAGACCGTGCTTGCAGATCTTATGATGATCTATAACAAACATACTCTTGTAAAATAGATATTTTTAAATAATTATTTAGAAGGTCAGGTTTTTCTGACCTTTTTTAATTCCTGAAAAATGAACCTTTCAAAGCTGAACCGTGTTACTCACCGCGATTTAGGATATCTTATAACCGGATTGACAATTATTTACGCTCTTTCCGGTATTGCCCTGAATCACAAGCACGACTGGAATCCAAACTATCTGGTTGATACTTATGAATTTACTTCTGATATTAACCTGAACAGAGAAACATTTAATGATGATGTTGCCAGAACAATTTTGAAAACTATCCCGGGTAATCCTGAATATAAAACATCACATTTCCCAACCGGAAATATTCTGACCATTTTCATCGAGGGCGGATTCATTCAAATTAATACTTCAACAGGAAAAGGCGTTGTTGAGAGGATCAGCAAAAGGCCTCTTTTCTACCAGATGAACTTCCTGCATTACAATCCCGGAAAATGGTGGAAATGGTTCAGCGATATTTTCTGTATATCACTTATCCTGGTGACTATCACCGGGTTGTTTATAATAAAAGGAAAGAATGGGATAACTCGTAGGGGAGCAATCCTTACGATTTTAGGAATTATTTTACCGCTGATATTTCTGTTTATCTATTAAGCCAACTAGCCCCCCTGAAGGAGGTTAGCTTGCTGATACCTTCCCCTTTGAATCCCGCTTGCGTGATCTGCGAAGCCAACGGGGCTAGGGGGATGTTTTACTTTAAAATTACATCCCCTTGACCCCCCTCAAGGGGAGAATTAAATTCCTTTCGCCTTCATACCTTTTTTAATGCTTCCAGTACCCTATCCGGAGTAAACGGCATCCTGTAGAATCTTGCACCGGTCGCATCGTAAATTGCATTTCCGACAGCTGCACCGACAGCGATAATGGCAGGTTCACCCCCACCCTGCGGGGCTTTGTCCTTTCTGTCGAGGATAACACAATCGATTTTTGGAAGCCAGGAGAACTTAGGTATTTCATATGTATCAAAACCACGGGTTTTGATATCACCTCCTTCAAATTGTACCTCTTCAGTTAAAGTATATCCGAGCCCCATCGTTAAACACCCTTCCATCTGGATCAAAGCTCCTTCCGGATTGACACACAATCCCATATCCTGAGCACATGCAATCCTGACAACCTGAACTTTACCAGTTGCCTTATCTACCTTAACCTCAGCCATATGGGCAACCCATGTTCCTGCATCTGTTCCGCAGGCAATGCCTATTCCCCGGCCTCCGGGAGTCTTCCCGGCAACATAGCCAAACTTGTCAGCAACAGCTTTCAGACAAGCAATCATCTTTTCATCTTTCAGGTTTTTCAGACGGAACTCGAGAGGATCTATTCCAGCAGCTGATGCCATAATGTCTATCTGCGACTCCCTGGCAAAAGTATTTGCATTGTTGTTTGGCGCACGCCATGGCCCTGTTCCAAACGGATGAACAGGAGATACTTTTGTGTTCTCACTATAACTGGTGGTCTTCGCATTAGGAACATCATAGATAGTATCTGAACCTCTTGTTCCGGACATCCAGACATGATAATCCCACATTTGTATTATTCCCGATTTGTCGATTCCCGAATTGATTTTTATTACACCGGCCGGATGAAAGGTATCATAAAAAAACTCTTCATCTCTTGTCCATGTAACCATAACCGGTTTTCCTGTCAGCTTTGCAAGCTTTGCAGCTTCAACACCCTGCTGATATGCTCCCTTACCACCAAATCCTCCTCCTACAAAAGGAGTAATAACCCTTACTTTTTCTCTTGGGAATCCGGTCTCGCGAACGATACCATCCTGCAGGCCAAATGGCGACTGGGTTGATGCCCATACAGTAAGCTTATCGCCTTCGAACACTGCAAGGGCAGTGTGAGTTTCGATCGGTACATGTGCCAGGTACGGATCATGATACTCTGATTCAAATGTTTTATCACAAAGCTGACGACCTGCCTCAATATCTCCTTTTGTCCTTGCAACATTGGACCTTGATTCAGCTTTAAGAATCCAGTCAAAAAGTGTCTTGTCATTTACCTTCATCTCATCAAATGTATAATCAGCTTTTATTTTGACTATTGCTTCATCGGCTTTTTCGCGGTTTTCACTTACAACTGCAATAAAATCACCATCACGGATAACTCTGACACCTTCAACTTTTTCTGCACCTGATACATCAACTGAGGCAAGTTTTGCACCGTGTGAGGGAGGTCTTAGCATTCTTGCATGAAGCATCCCGGGCAGTTTAAGATCGCCGGTATATATTGCCTGACCGGTGACTTTCAGACTGGCATCAACTCTTTTGTATGGTTTCCCGACGTAAGTAAATTTTGTATATTCTTCAGGTAAAGGTTTGACATCCAGGTATTTTTCAAGCTTTTTACCTTTTGCCAGAGCAGCATAGGTCACCTTGTTTTGAGGGTTTTTAGTATCGGTAATTTCCCCGTCTTTTACTTCCAGCTGAGTAACCGGTACACCAAGCTGTGCTGATGCAAGATCAAGAAGAACTGCCCTGGCTTCAGCAGCTGCAGCTCTCATATTTGGACCGAAACCTCGTGTGGTCATTGATCCCCATGTACCGGCATCGTACGGGCATAAATCGGTATCACCCATCACCATTTTTACTTTCTCAAATGGCACATTCAACTCTTCAGCCATCTCCTGTGCAAGAGACGTGATTACGCCTTGTCCCATTTCAATCTTGCCAGTGAAACAGCTGACAGTTCCATCTTCAGCGATCTGCAGGAAAGCATTATAATCCTTTGTCAGACTTCTGGCCTGTTCAGCAGGTAATGAAAGAATCTCAAGTGCACTCCATGGCTGGAAGAAAATAAATATACCGCCACCAAGAAGTTTAATAAAACTTCTTCTTTTCATATCCATGGTTCCGCCTGTACGGGTTATTTCCTCAGAACTATTTTCTCTCTTTTTCATAATTACTTCCCTCCTTTCATTTCTTTTGCAGCTGTCTGAACGGCTTCGATTATACGGACATGTGTTCCGCAACGACATAAATTATCTTCCAGTCCATCAACTATTTCCTGACGTGTAGGTGAAGGATTTTTCATCAGCAGGGCAGTCGCAGTCATTATCATTCCCGGCGTGCAATAACCGCACTGAAGAGCATCATGCTCGATAAAAGCTTTTTGTAAAGGATGAAGCCTGCCTTTCTTTTCAAGCCCTTCGATAGTTACCACTTTCTTACCGGCAACGTCGCCAACCGGCAACGTGCAAGACCTGACAGGCTCTTTATTGATCAGAACAGTACATGCCCCGCAGAATCCCATTCCGCAGCCGTACTTGGTACCTGTCAGCCCTAACTGATTTCGCAAAACCCATAAAAGAATTTGTGTGGGATCAATTTTGATCTCAGTTTTTTTACCATTCAAAGAAAAACTAATTGTCTCTTCCATGTTTATTTAGTTTGTTTTAATTCTTTTAAATAATCATCCTGTGTATCAATATCTTTCAATATATCATGTGTACTTACTTCTACCTCAAATACGTCATTAGAAAATTTGTGAGTGAGTGCCCTCAGGGTTTCATCCGGTTTAAGCATTTCCACTTCGTCCCTGTATTTGCTGTCTAATAAAAGAGGGTGTCCGTGTTTATTTCTAAAAACTGGTATGATGATCCCTTTTGCTGAAGTTCTGTAAGCTGAAATGACCATATTTATCACATCTGGTTCAATCATTGGCTGGTCGCCAAGGAAAACAAGAGCAGCACGGAATTTTTGCGGTAAAGACCTGAAACCGCATTTGACAGATGAGAGCATTCCTTGTTTGTAATTTTCATTGTAACAATGCATTACAGGCAGATGACTGATTATTTGTAAAATATCATCCTTGTCTGAACCAAGTACAACCAGTGTTTTATCAACTTCAGAATCTGTGACATTTTCTATTACTCTTTCAATGATGGTTTTCCCCTTAAATGGTAAAATCATTTTGGGGACTTTCATCCTCTTCGATTCGCCGGCTGCAAGTATTATGGCCCAGATGTCTGACATAAATGGTTCAAGTTTTGCCTGCTGTAGCTTTAGCGAAGGCAGGGTTCAAGGTTCAAGGTTCCGTGTACCGTGCACCGTGTACCTTTTTCTTTTGTCTTTTATCTTTTGTCTTTTATCTTTTTTTATTTCTTACCTGTACTAATTGTCCAGCAATGCTAATGGCAATTTCTTCAACTGTTTTCGATCTGATATCCAGACCAATAGGAGTATAAATTCTATTCCATTGCTCCTCAGTAGCCCATCCCTGCTGAATAAATTCTGCGTGCATCTTTGCGACTTTTCCTTTGCTGCCGATCATACCAACGTAACCTGCATCTGAAACGATGCAGGGTTTAAGCGCCTTAGCATCGTCATTATGTCCTCGCGTAACAATGACAATAAATGTATCATGTTTTTTTTCAATTTTCTCAACAGCTTCGCCTATGTCCTGAACAATAACATGATCTGCATCTGGTAAATTATCTGAATTAGCATATTCCTGACGATCGTCAATTATGGTAACCTCAAAATCTAGCATTTTACCAAGATGAGACAGAGCCTTACCGATATGGCCTGCACCTGCAATATAAAGTTGCGGCAATGGGAAAACCGGCTCGAGCAGAAAGAG
>JBGOXH010000092.1:0-9897 GCA_041479075.1 Bacteroidia bacterium
GGAAATAAGATATTTTCCTTCGGCCGATATAGATTTTATTTCAGGTTTCATCAGAGAATCCATTGGGATCAATAGTGACAATGAACCGGACAAAGTTCCTGCAAGATTTTCTGCTTTTATGAAATTCTGGCTGAAATTATGAAATGTAACAAATGCCTTGTTTATATTGATTTTTTCAAAATTAAAGCCGCCCCTTCCGATAAATGACTTATCGGTGTTTTGTACTATAAAACCATTTTCTGAGATTGTCCCATCCAATGAATTTAAATTCAGTGTTTTAAAATTCAGAATTCTTGGTTTGTAGCTTAAAGTGCCATTTATTTTTTCAGCCTGAAAAGTTTTATATTCCAGATTATCGATTTTAAAATTGAGATCGAGCATTAGATCTCCGGGGAAAGAGTAAGCAGTTTTGTTAATTATGGAAGAATCTTTCTTAGACAGAGCCGGGAATAATAATTCCGGAACAAGCTTATTGCATGTAACATCTGCAGTAACTTTCAAAATAACAGAATTACCAGCAAGCCATTCAGGAAGATTTATAAAGATGCCGTTAAAACGAAAATTCTGATCTTTATATGTCAACCGGAAATTCCTGGCGACAACTGTATCGCGGACCAAAAGGCTTCCATTAACCTTATCTATCAGGATTTTATCATTTTTAAGCCCTAAACCGAAAGAATTAAATGTCAGATCTGCAACCGGGTTGAAGCTGAAAATATCCCAAAAGATATATTTCTCTTTTTTCCGGAATTTCCCGTCCATTTTCAGATCAAGATCAATATCTCCTTTTGCAGACGAAATATTTTTAAGATTGAAAAATTCTTTAAGCTCGGCAGGTATTACTTTCCCTTTTAGCTGAAGGGTCATATTCAGTGTATCGAAATCAGACAATAAAAGCGATGCGGTATATTTTGATGATCCGAGAACCCCGCTAAAATCGATGATAGATAATGAACTGGTTTTTGGCACCTTACCGGCACCATTTGTAAAAAATCCTTTGAACGACAGGTCATTAATTTTAAGTGCAGAATTGCCATAAGATACAGAACCTTTTTGCAGTATGAAATTAATTTCAATTTCCGGATTTAAGGTTCGTGATAATGGGCCTTTTATTTTGCTGTCAATATTAATAACTCCGGCAGGATTGTAAGCCGAAATCTTCTTCAGGAATTTTTCAGGAAAATAATTCTTAATGCCGGTAATATCAATATTATTCCCGGTCAGGGAAAGATCGAGCACATTATCAGCAGAAATAAAGCCAATCAGCCCGAAGTTGTAATTATTAAGAATAACAGAGCTCTTCTTAAAAAGAATTCCTTTGCCGGATCTGTAAAGATTAATATCCAGATCGGCAGCAATCTTTCTTGAAATGATGAAATTATAAAGTTTAAAATAATCAATATTCATTTCTCCGGCAGCAGCAAAGTCAATATTATCGCCTGATATTGTGCTTTTTAAGCGGCCATTTTCAATAAATCCTTTGATAATAAGCTTTGTAGCCAGGTTATTGTAGGTTGCATTAAGATCTGAAATTAAAATCCTGTCGAGATCAATGCTGACATTATTATTTGAGCCATTTGATTTCTCAGCAACAATCACATAATTGACCAATCCGGCTGTATCTGTGAAAAGATTCAACCGTCCTCCATTTATTCCAATTCTTTCAATATTGTAAATACCGTTTATAATATCAGTTATATCGAATTCGATTAATACTGATCTGGCGGCCAGGAGAGTATCTGTATTGGTTACAGTAAATGCCGATTTATCAAAGCCAGGAGATGAATGTACAAGCACGTTTTTTAAATCAAGAGAAGCATTTGGGAATTTTCTCAGTAATGATAATCTGACAGAACCGAATTCAAATTTTGTAGAAATGTTTTTATTCAGGGATTTGACGATGTAATCTGCAACTTTATTCTGCATCAGGAACGAAGCAGTAAATAAAGACAGAATAACTGTAATGATAAGAACAGCAAGTATTTTAAATATTCTGAAAAAAATCTTCATAGACTTTACAGAAATCTGTGTGCAGGCCAGATAACGGTAAGCAAAGTTAGTTTATTTGAATGAAATCAGGATTCCTTTTCAAAGCAGGAAGAAGAGATCATAATCAGGAGAAAGTCTTTATTTCTTTTAGATTATGGTTTTCAGGAACATTTTTAACCGTAACTAAACGTGAAGAATGATCCAAAATATTGAATAACAAAACTTTACCGCTTAATATATTCCCTTTCCCTGTAATTACTTTTATTACTTCATTTGCCATAAACGTACCGGTAATTCCAGGCAGGACACCCAGCAACCCTACATCAGCAGGAGCGGGATTTTTATAATCTTTTTTACTGGCTGAAGGATTGTAACATCTGTAAGTTGCTCCTCCGTTATAGTTAAAAACCGAGACCTGTCCTTCAAATTTATATATAGCTCCATGTATCATTGGCTTATTAAGAATGACGCATGAATCATTGATAATATATCTGGTTTCATGATTGTCTGTGGCATCAACAATTATATCGAAATCTTTTATTATCCCTAAAGAATTTGTCGCATCGAGACGGAGATTAAAAATTTCAATTTCAACCAGCGGATTAAGATGTTCAAGACGGTTTTTTGCAATTATTGATTTAAGTTTTCCAACATCATCTGAACCATATAAAATTTGTCTTTGAAGATTTGTCTCGTTAACCATGTCAAATTCGACAATTGCCACTTTCCCGACACCTGCGGCAACAAGATATTGAAGGACAGGGCATCCCAGACCTCCGGCACCAATGACCAGGACACTGGCCTGCTTAAGTTTTTCCTGTCCTTCAATCCCGATTTCGGGGATCATAATTTGTTTGCTGTATCTCTTTAATTCACGTGGAGACAGAATATTATCAGGCATTGCTCGATTCATAATTGGATATCACAAATATACATAGTAGCCGGCAGGATACAAAAAATGAAATTTCAAACAAGGGGGATAAAAAAAAGTAGAGACAGGCATGCCTGTCTCTACCTAATTAAGCCGGATTGAATTTATTAGTCAATAGTGAATGCAAAACCTATTTCAAATGGATAAAGATTTACTCCGGCGGGGCCTTCCGGTCCCTTATCTTTTTCGAATAAGGGAGTCATATAATATGTCCCGTAGACATGGAAATTCTCCCACCCGATACGGGCTGTTAAACCATAACGAAACATATTCAGATTGAAATCATTACCTGATTTAATCTTGTCTTTATTCTTATAAACTATTGATGAATATGAGAATAGTTTAACTCCACCAATCAGTCCTGCAGCTATGTGAAGACGGTTATGATCAGCAGGTATTTGAATTTCCAGCAAAAGAGGCATATTCAAATATAAAGTTCCGAATTTTGATTTTTTCAAAGGTTCATCACCCGTATCAAGCATACCGATAAATCCGGTTGAATCTATTTTTTGAATATTATTATATCCGTCGAACCGGTAATTATTCCAGTTAAGGCTAAGTCCTGTTACAATTCCGAAATGCTTTGTTATTCCGGCACTGATCTGATAAAAATTGAGATTTAAATTATTTGATTTACCCGAATGGAGTGTCATATAATCCATATTCGCCGGCAATGAAAAACTGTTATCAGGTGTCAGATAATTATTAAATCCAAATTCAATACCTGCCCAATGTCCTTTGAAGTGGGATCTACTATGTTCATGGTCATTGTCTTTATCATCATCGTGACAATTAAGACAATAAAAAAGTTCGTAATTCTTTTCAGCAAATATTTCAGGATTGTATCCCAGAATTATCAGCAATGTCAGTAAGCAAATTGTTCCAGTCTTTTTCATGATATGTCCTTTTATTGTTTCTGATGCTGTGACGATCAGAGATAGTAAAAAGTTACTGGGAAGATTCCTCTTTTTTAACCGGGGCATTAAATTTCAGAATCCTTGAATTGAAAGAAACAGATTTCAACTCTCCGCTCTCATTATTAGTTTCTTTAAGAGCCATTTCCCAGCCGAGTAGTTTATTTAATCCATCAATTCCTGCTTTAGCAATTTCATAAGGCTTAAGGGGAGCATCGCTGGTTGGTTCATCTTTAAGAAGCTTTTCACGAAATGTTCTGGCAAAAAATTTGCTTAAACGACTTCTGTCATCAGCATAATAAGGTTCTATGAAAGGATAATCTGATGCAATTAAAACCTGGTTTGCTATTTCTGTTCTCAGACCAACTTCTGAAAGAAGAGGAACTCTGGAAATAAAATAATCAGGCTTTTCCCTTTTTAAAACAGAAGAATCGGGATTATCTGTTTTGACAATCTCGTTATTTATTTCATTAGAAGCCAGGATGTTATTAATTTTAATACCAACCTCCGGACTGGCTTTTTCAGAAACCAGATCTACATATGGGTATTCCGGGGGACTTATTACAGGAACAGAAGATTGAATTTTCAGGGTGTCAGTAATAATGTTACCTGTAACAAGATAAGATTTTACAACTGTTTGACGTGAAATAAATACTGAACTCAGAATAAGGAGTGCAATTGCTGCCGCTGCACTTAATCCTATAACGGATAATCTTATAACTTTTTCTCCGACAGTCAGTTTTTTAAGCTTGCTTTTATATCTGTACCCTGAATAAGCCGTTGCCAATTTTATTTTCTGAATTAAATCAAATGCTTTTTTCCCTTCCTTGTTTTGATCGAGGTTTTGCTTTAATTCTGCCAGCTGATCAGATGAAAGATCGTTTTCAAGATATGCAACAGAAAGATACTCAAGTTGTGAAGGTGCAAGATCTGCAATATTTTTTTTCAGATTATCTTTTTGTAAAAACAATTGCTTTTCAGACAGCAAATAAGATGATAATAAGATATCAGCTTCTTCTTTTATATCAGGGTTTTTATCAAGGAATGCCATAAGCTGCTCAGTCTGAACCTTATCGAGATTCCCGTCAAGCCAGTCAATAAGCCATATTTCATAATTTGATCTGTCGGGTTGCATGACTAAAGAACTGTTTCAATTTTACATATATAGCTTTTTAGGGCTAATCGTCCCCTGTATATATTTATTTTCACCTGGGCTTCGCTTAAACCGGTTATTTCTCCGATCTCTTTGTAACTGTATCCTTCATAATCGCGTAGCAGAACAGCAGATCGTTGTTGTTCCGGAAGGCGGTCGAGAGCTGCATGAAGAATCTCATTGAGATCTGAATACTGTGATTCAAATAACAGATCTTTTTCATGTGATTCATCAAGAAGTGTCATTCTTTTCTCCTTTCGGATGATATCGATCATAGCATGATAAGCCGTAGAGAACAGCCACGATTTTACGACAGCATATTCTATTTCAGCCACGTGTCTCCAGAGCTTTTCATAGCTGTCCTGCACGATATCATTGGCCCTCTCTTCGTCCTTCAGGTCAGCACGGACAAAGCGGTAAACAGAATCGGCATACTCTTCAACAGATCTGTTATATTCCTTTACAGTCATAAAACGTTTTACAATACAAAGACGGATATGCAGGCAAAATGTTACAAATAAAACGCAACAGGGATATGCCATGGCATATCCCTGTTGAATTTCAATTGGATAAAAAGGTTATTTCTTCGGCTGATACACTCTCACCCAGTCGATTTCCATGGTAATCATACTGTTAACAGGTTTATCAAGACCGCCGGAAAAGAGTACGTACATTGGATCCTGGGGAACGTTTGAGGTTTGTGTAAGTATCTCTGTATCATTTATTTTCCAGACAAGCTTGTCGGGAGTCCATTCGAGAGTGTAGATATAAAAATTATTTGCATATTTTGCTCCGATTGAAGCTTTGGTTCTCTTATCAGCTGAAGGAAAATAATCACAAACAACTTTACCGTTAGCCGTACGGCAAACATCTATATGCGGTGTTATCTTATCGGCGAGCATCCAGAATGCACTTTTTGCAGCAGGATTTCCAAGCTTGATCTTGGTACTGAATGTTCCGTATTTCTGGCGGAAACTCTTTCCGGTATTGACTATACCTGAAGTATAGGCAAATTCTTTTGTTTGAAAGCCATCGGCAGACCATACTTTACCCTCTGTTTTTTGAGGTTTTGTAATGATTTTCAAAAGGCTGTTGCGTACTTCAAAATTCTCTTTTTCGGTATATGCCTGGAGATCAGAACCAACAGAATACCTGTCTTTCAGCAGCTTATCACCATAATAATAGTTTGTAAGCCAGGTTTTGGTGTTAAGTTCATTCCCTTCAAATTCATCGCTGAACATCAATTCTCTCGATTTCAGAACATCGAATTTATTGGAGTCCTTTACTTTAAAATACCACAGAATATCATCGCTCTTCTTCAGCTTATCGTACTCCAGCAACTCTTTGAACATTTCGCTCTTTTCAAACCTTTTTTTATCGAGAAGATAGTTTTTTCTTTCCTTGAATTCGTTTGTAGCCACATAATCTTTAAGCTCATTATATCTGGCAAGCCTGATTGAACCATCAATATTCAGAAAGTTGGCATACTCCTTTGATTTTTTGAACTGATAATAATCATTTATCTCAGAGCTTCCTTTTAACCGGTTAAATTCCTGAAGCTTTTTAGAATCATCAGAATCTTTGAATTCTTTGGTTTTCATTTTCTCCTTAAATTCAAGAGACTGGATGAGCTTCTCAAGAGATTCATAGCTGGAGATCTTTTCAGAACCATTCAGGTCGTTGAATTTTTTTAAGGCAGAACCGGCAACAGTTCTGAAGTAAAGAACGATATCTTTTGCTTTCTGAAGAGATAAAAACTCTTTTTCTTTCGCATACTCTTCAGATTTCTTAAAGCTGAGAGATTCAATCTCTTTCTTCTTCTGAAGGAAATCGGATGATGTAACCAGGTCCTTCAGTTCATTAAATCTTTTCAGAATATCGGAATCAGAAAAGACGGTAAGCTTATCAAATTCAGCTGTCAGGGCCTTTTCTGCCTGCTCTAATTTTGCAGTTGAGGGGATCAATCCCAGGAGAAGCTTAAGACTTGCCATTGCATAAATGTTTTAAGTACAACTGATAAAGATAGAAAATCTTTTCTGAATAATTAAAAACAGTAATTCAAATATTTCAATTTCAGGAATAACGGAAGCTGAATAATAATTGTTGTAAGTGACTGAATATTTGTCGGTAATCCACATTGTAGAATGAGATTCCTCACTTCGTTCGGAAAGAAAGGAGGAAAATTCGGCTACAACTGTACGAGATTCCTCACTATCGTTCGGAATGACAGGCGAAATGTTGGGTTAATATAGGAAGAGAAGGCGGAATACCTCAGGCATTCCGCCTTCTCTTCCTCCTTCCCTTTAAAATAAGATGTCATTCCTCATTTCTCCGCCAAGCGGCGGAGAAATGAGGAATCTCCCTCGCTCACCTCTGCATCTTCTCAAGTGTTTGTTCTTCTGAGTGAATCCGCTACCATTTGAATGAGCTCCTGTCGGAGTTTGGCGTTGAAGCGAAGAATCTTTTTTCTTGTTTCTGCTTTTTTCGTAATTTAACATCTTATTTTTTGCGGCCAGGTGCAACAATGAATAAGTATTGGTGTCATTTTTGTCGTTTATCGGGAAATAACTAAGAAATGAGGAAAAATAAAACATACATTGTTTCGGTAATGCTGCTGGCAGTAATGATTTTTTCATTTGTTCCTATTTATTCCCAGCAGCTTACTGCCACAGAAATTGTTCGTAAAGCCGACGAAAAATTCAAAGGTGAACAAACCGGTTACAGTGTGATGACAATGACAATTGTCAGACCAACATGGCAAAGAACCGTTGAGTTCAAATCATGGTCAAAGGAGGATGATTATTCTCTGACTCTTATAACTGCACCGGCACGAGAAAAAGGTGAGACATTTTTAAAACGCGGAAGTGAAATGTGGAGCTGGAATCCTGCAATCAACCGGCTCATAAAACTTCCTCCGTCAATGATGTCGCAGGGATGGATGGGCTCTGACTATACAAATGACGATATTCTCAGAGAGTCATCTGTTGTAGATGATTACACACATGTAATTGAAGGAGAAGAGGAAACCGACAATCAATTATGTTATAAGATAAAACTGACTGCGAAGGAAGATGCAGATGTCTTATGGGGACACCAGATCTGGTGGGTTGATAAAAAGGAATTTATTGTACTGAAAGCAGAGCTGTATGATGAGGATGGATATCTGGTCAGATCTGAAAAAGCAACAGACCTCAAAATCCTTGACGGGAGACTTTTACCTACTCTTATTGAGCTGGTGCCTGCCGATACCGAGGGGAATAAAACAATACTGAGGATCGTTGAAATGAGATTCAATATCAAACTTGAGGATAGCTTCTTCTCGCAACAGAACATGAAAAATATAAGATGAGATTAATAGAAACTATATGTTACCGGTTTCTGCTTTTGAAACAAAACATCCCCATAACCCTCCCGCTTCGCTAAAGCTACGCGGGACAGGCTCTTCAAAGGGGGAATTAACCAGCAACCAGCAACCAGGAACCAGTAACAAGTAAAAAAGCTTAACAGAGCAGAGAATGAAAGATTTTCAGCTGGCATGGAGGAATATCTGGAGGAACAAAAGGAGGACACTTATTACTGCTGCCTCTGTTTTTTTTGCCATTTTCTTTGCGCTGGTTATGAGGTCTTTCCAGCTAGGTGCTTATGACAGATTATTTAAAAATGTTATAGAATCCTATAGTGGTTATTTACAGTTGCAGCAGAAAGATTATTCTGATGAACCGGTCCTTGATAACGGTTTTGTAGTTGATCAGTCACTGCTCCAACAGCTGAAAAAGGATCCAAATGTCAGATCAGTGGTGCCAAGACTTGAATCATTTGCTCTGGCAGCAGCCGGCAGCCGGACGCAGGGAACAATAGTAATGGGAATTGATCCTCAGCGGGAAAATGAAGTTTCCGATATCACAAAAAGACTAGTCAAATTCAAGCTCAGTCCTGAAGTCAATGAAGCTCTGAAAAAGGAACCGATACCTGACCGTACAAAAAAGCTTATTGATGTTTTCGGCAGTGAATCCTATGCCAGCGTCGGACGGATGATGCTTGATCTGGGTATTTCAGTGGAAGATACTTCATCTGTGCTGCCAATATTCCGCAGGCAAGCCTCGTTCAGCAATTATTATTTCAATAATACAGATACTCAATGTGTTATTATAGGAGACGGACTTTCAGATTATCTGAAAATAAGTGTAGGTGATACACTTGTTCTGATGGGACAAGGTTATCATGGGACAACGGCGGCTGGCAAATACGCAGTAAAAGGCATTGTAAAGCTGCCGACACCGGATATTGATAATATTATAGTTTATATTCCGATTAACTCAGCCAGAGAACTTTACGCTGCCCCCGGGATGGCTACTTCAGCAGTGTTCAGTCTTAAAAGTAATAGTGATAAAGATGTTTTACTTACAGCAGGGAGACTTAAGCAAATAGCATCTGATCCGCTTGTACTAAAACCATGGCGCGAATTGAATGCCCTGCTTGTAAACCAGATGGAAGCTGACAGTAGAAGCGGTATGATAATGATCGGCATACTTTATCTTGTAATTGCCTTTGGTGTTTTCGGAACCGTGCTGATGATGATGGCCGAAAGGAGAAGGGAATTCGGAATGCTTGTATCAATCGGCATGCAGAAAAGGAAGCTGGCAAAAGTAGTTTCGCTTGAGATACTTCTTCTAGGTTTTGTAGGCGTAATTGCAGGAGTCATTGCATCATTGCCGGTTGTGATTTACGGTAATATTCACCCGATAAGATTTACCGGAGAGATGGCCCGTATGTACGAAGATTACGGTTTTGAACCCATAATGCCGACTTTACTGCCTGGTACATTTTACTTGTGGCAGATAGTTGTTGTACTGATAATACTTGTCATTGCTATTAATTTCAGCGTACGCAAAATATTCAGGATAAAAGTA